>DASXOT010000546.1:0-2147 GCA_036494065.1 Chitinophagaceae bacterium | reverse complement strand
TTCCTGTTTCCCAACAAACTGAACCTTTTCGCAAATTCCCAACTTCCGGCATAGTTCTTCTGCAGTTTGTCGTTCCGGCCCATCACCCACAAATAAAAGCTTACAGGCTATTTCCTTATCTACGTTGTGAAATACCTCCACTACATCTTGTACTCTTTTTATTTTCCGGAAGTTTGAAGCGTGTAATAGAATTCTTTCTCCGTTTGGCGCGATCACTTTTCTAAAAGCATCGATGGGTTTGCGTGTGAATCGTTGTACATCTACAAAGTTGAATATAACCTCTATCTCTTTTTCGATCTTAAATATCTTATAGGTTTCATCCCGAAGATTCTTTGATACGGCTGTAATACCGTCGCTTTGATTGATCGAAAAAGCAACAACAGGCGCATACATTTTATCTCTGCCAACCAACGTGATATCGGTTCCGTGAAGAGTAGTGATGACCGGTATGTTCTTGTTTTCTTTCCTTAATATTTGTTTGGCAAGAAATGCGGCGGACGCATGTGGAATAGCATAGTGTACATGCAATAGGTCTATATTGTTATTCCTTATTACATCCACCATGGTACTGGCAAGAGCCGTTTCATAAGGCGGATAATCAAACAGTGGATAGGTAGGCACCTGCACCTCGTGGTAAAAAATGTTGGGGATAAATCCATTTAAACGGACAGGTTGCTGATAAGTAATGAAATGTACCTGGTGATTTTTTTGCGCTAAAGCTTTTCCTAACTCTGTAGCCAGAACACCACTACCGCCGAAAGTGGGGTAGCAAACAATTCCTATTCTCATAAATTTTTTGAATGGCTAACGAAGTTAAACACTATAAATAACTTATCATTTGCCATTTATCTTAATTATTTGTTTTGAATATCGTCTTGGTTTACTTTTAAGCAAATTGTTAATATGAGAAAACTTGCCCTCAGCTTTTGCATTCTTTTTATGTCCTCACTTTGCTTCTCTCAGACCGACGATTCACTAATGATAAGACGAATTGCGGATGAAATTCTTTTAAATGGTAAGGCGTATGACAATCTTCATGATCTCACGAAAAATATTGGAGGCCGCCTGACAGCGTCCCCTGGTTTTTATAAAGCAATAAAGTGGGGTATGAAGACGATCCAGCAATCGGGCGCCGATAAGACCTGGCTGCAGGAATGCATGGTGCCTCATTGGGTAAGGGGCGGAAAAGATCAGGCGTTCGCTTCTTTCAATCCGGGTGAAAAGATGAAAATTAATAAAGGAACGATGAGAAATGTAGATGTGATTGCTCTGGGTAATTCGATGGGCACAGGCCCAAAAGGCGTCAAGGCTGATGTAATAGAAGTAGCGTCATTTGATGACCTGGAAAATAAAAAGGACTTGATCAAAGGAAAGATTGTTTTCTACAACTACAAATTCAATCCCACCTTCATCAATACTTTCCAGGCCTATGTTGACGCAGTGCCTTATCGTGGAAACGGCCCAAGTCGTGCTGCCAAATATGGCGCGGCAGCTGTTATTGTGAGAAGCATGAGTCACAGCACGGATAATAATCCCCATACAGGCTCATTGCGATATGACACTACTCTTCCTGAAATTCCTGCTGTGGCAATTGGTTTAAAAGACGCAGATTGGTTAAGCGGGCAGTTAAAGATGACTACGGTCGGGATTTCTCTATATACAAATGGACATTTTCTTCCCGACACTGTTGGTGACAACGTAATTGGCGAACTGGCAGGGTCAGAGTTTCCCGATCAGTATATTACTGTTGGCGGCCATTTGGATTCATGGGATCCGGCTGAAGGAGCAAACGATGATGGCTCGGGGGTGGTGCAAACTATCGAGATCTTGCGAACATTTAAAGCGCTGGGGTATAAACCAAAACACACTATCCGATTTGTATTATTTGCCAATGAGGAAAACGGATTAAGAGGGGGAACGAAATATGCCGAACAGGCAAAGGAAAAAAATGAAAAACACATTTTTGCACTTGAAAGTGACGCTGGAAGTTTTACCCCGCGGGAATTTAATTTTGGAGGAACACCGGAACAATTACAAAAGGTCCGTAGCTGGATACCGCTATTATTGCCTTATGGCGTTTACCAAATCAATGATGGTGGCGGTGGTGCGGATGTATCGCCGCTAAAGACAAATTTGAATACGCCTGT
>DASXOT010000545.1:0-2284 GCA_036494065.1 Chitinophagaceae bacterium | reverse complement strand
AGCCAGAAGAAATTGCCGATATCATCTATTTTCATTCCACTGAAGAGGCGTCCGTTCTGCGGGAGTCAGTGATCAAAGTCTATGGCAATGCTTGAATATCTTTGACGCTTTTATTGATATAAGTCTTTAATCCAAAAAAATACTTTATGAAATCTAAAATCTTTACAGCCATTTTATGGCTTCTTGCTTCAAGCTCACTTTACGCACAGAATTCCGGTGTTATTCTTCGTGGCGGCCTTAATTTGGGCAATGTCTCCGTAACAGACAATGGGAGAGTAGACGACTCGAAAACACTTGCCAGCTTCCAGGTTGGTCTTATTGGCGATGTTCATCTTGCGAGTATTCTTTATTTACAACCGGGAGTTATTTTTACCGGAAAAGGTACCAAATCACAATCAGGAACTGAAGGATCTGATGACTGGTTTAAAGCAACTACTAATCCTTATTATATAGAGGTGCCGGTAAATCTTATATTAAAATCACCTACGGGCCCCATAAAATTTTTTGGTGGCGCAGGCCCTTATATTGCAATGGGTGTTGCCGGAAAAAACAAGGTGGACGGTGCAGTTGGGGGAGTTAATTTTAGTTCGGAGAACTCAATTAAATGGTCAAAGGATGATCCAACCACATTAAATACTGAAGAAGGCGCAGGATTTGGTATTATGAGACGTTTTGATTACGGATTAAATGGAATCGTGGGCATCGAAGTGAAGCCCGTGGTTATATCTGTAAACTATGGGCTAGGGCTTGCAAAATTGCAGTCAGGCACCAATAGTTCTGAAAACGATAATAATAAAAATCGTGTGCTTAGCGTCATGGTGGGCATAAAGTTTTAATAGCGTTTATAAATTTCAACGGTCATCTTCAGGCGACCGTTTTTATTTGCAGTGGTTAACTGATGAGCACACGTACTCAATATTTGCCAACAAGTCTATCTTCGTTCAATGAAATGGATAGGATTGTTAGGAACACTGGCGCTTGTAATTGCCTGTTTTTTTCCCTGGGTTTTTATTGAATCGAAGAATATCACCGTATCCGGAGTGGAATCGACAGGCACAAGTTTTGGCAAACCGGGGTATTTTCATTTTATACTTGCTGCTATTTATATTCTGTTTACGCTAACACCGCGTATTTGGGCCAAAAGAATGAACCTACTGGTTTCTGCATTAAATATTGGATGGACCGTGAGAAACTATCTTTTGATTTCTGCGTGTGCCGGCGGTGAATGCCCCGAAAAGAAAACCGCACTTTATATTATTTTGATAGCATCGATCATCATGCTTATCTCTGCCCTGACTCCAAAAATGAAATTGAATGATCCAAAATGATTTACTGAAATAGCCTGGCTACTCCAAAAGCTGCTCCGGCGGCCACCGCCCCAATCAGCATTACACGTATAGCACCACCCCAAACATTGACGCCGGTAAACTTACTTTTAAACCAACCGAAGACAAACAGGCAAATCAGCGTGACAACAACGGATATCTTTAAACCATCAATAGGATGTAAAACGAAAAAGTAAGGACTAAGAGGTACCAGCCCGCCAACGATGTATGATATTCCAATATTTAAAGCTGACTTGGTCGCGCGCTTAGGATCGGGTTTATCAAGTCCAAGTTCATATTTCATCATAAAATCCACCCATTGTTTTTTATCCTTTGCTACTTCGTTGGTTGCTTGCTCCTGGAGCTCTTCGCTTAGCCCAATGCTCGCAAAAAACTCTTTTGTTTCCAGTATCTCCCTTTCCCGTAAATTGTCTACCTCATAATATTCCCGACGAACTTCGGCAGCGTAATAATCTTGTTCTGTCTTACCAGCCAGGTAACCTCCCAACCCCATTGCAATGGAGCCTGCGCATATCTCAGCAATACCAGCGATAACTATAACATTCGTTGAGGAAACAGCCCCGCTCAATCCGGCAGCCAGCGCAAATGGTACGGTCAGTCCATCACTCATTCCGATCACGACATCCCTGATCAAATCGCTGCTGGTGAGATGCTCCTCATGATGAAGATATCGATCCTTGGCCATTGCTTCCTGCGGATCGGCTGCGGACTGGTCCTGCATATTATTGTCGGTTTTAAGATCGAATTTATGACATTGAAACTTAGAATATTGAAATTGAAGCTTGTCACATTATTTCGGATTTCAAATTTTTGATTTCAATCTTCCATCATTAGTCCAGGCTTGCCAGAGATCTTCGGATAATGTCTACGCATTCTAATATCTGATCGCGTGTAATAATAAGCGGGGGAGCAAATCGTATTTTGTCTCCATGAGTAGG
>DASXOT010000544.1:0-6765 GCA_036494065.1 Chitinophagaceae bacterium | reverse complement strand
AGAAATTATTCACGAAATTCAGCGGGTTTTGTATTTCATGAGCGATGCCCGCTGTCAGTTCTCCCAAAGATGCCATTTTCTCCGCCTGGATCAATTGTTTTTGAGTTACCTGCAATTCATTCAGCGTACTGTCTACCTGTTTTTTTGCCAGCTCCAGTTTGTTGAAATCCTCGTAACGCGCATAAGCTGCCGAGAACGCATCCGCTATTGATTGTGTCAATTTTAATTCATAGTCACTAAGTCGATCTGTGTTTCCTACATATAGCATCCCCTGCAAAAAAGGAAGAAAATGTAAATAAAAACCGCCGGAAGGCAAGTTCTTTAGATAATGTTCAGGTGAATCCAGAGCTCCTTGTTTTACCAGGGTAGCAGCAAATTCACTAAAAGCAGATTCATCCCAGTGATCGATGTAATCTTTTTTAAGATACCAATGATCGACTACCAGGCCAATGTTTCCCGGCGTCTCAAATGGTATATGAAATGCGGCAATTGCTTTCCCGTCCGGAGTAGAAAGAAATGTGTGGATGAGTTGTTGCGATTCATCCATGATAAAAACACCGCAACGGATAAATGGAACTCCCAAAATAGTAAGCTCGTTCCAGATCAACGGAGTAATCCTTTCAAGATCGGTAATCGTACGCATCGATGCAATATCTGCGCGAATACGGTCAAGCGCGGCCTGCTTTACCGTTTCCCGTGCATTAGTTTCGGATTTTTTTAGATCTATGTATCGCCGGAATGTTAGATCGATCACAGAAGCGAATCGTTTTAAAATTTTTATTTCTACATCAGTGTATGGAACTATGGACCACGCATATAGACAGCCACTGGCAAAAGGGATGAAATGTCCGTATTGTTTATCATCGTCATTGAAATGACCAACAGGTATCGATAACCCCGATAAAAGGTTTCTGTAATAAGAACGAAGCTGTTCACCGGTCAATTCAGGATAATATTCTTCCTGGTCTTGCCAGGATTCATATATCTTCTCCATTACAGGATGACCGGAAAGCATTACCCATCCAACCAGGGACAAGCTATCGTCATTGGCAGAAGAAGTGGCAGAATATAATTGCCCTTTTCGGGATTCCTTGTTCAAAAGGCCAACGCCACAACGAATTGGATTAATCCCCAATCTTCTTAATTCTGTAAACACCAGGCTAGCCGTTACAGAAAGATCTTCACTATTATGCATGGCCATAGCCTTGCCACGAACTCTTTCAAGTGCCGCTTCAATCTGTGCCTCCCTCGTCTGGGCCTCGGCTTTTCGCAGATCAAGAAAACGAGTGTACGTCTGTTCAAATACTGCAGCAAATCGCTCTAACAAATGAATGCTCTCTTCAGACCTTGATTCACTTGACTGCACATTGAGCAGACCTTTGGAGAAAAAAGCTACATTGATTATTCTTCGCTTTTCATCCAGGTTCACCGCTGCACCTCCCTTACCCGCACGATAGGCCATGAATTCTGACAACGACTGGCCACTTAAATTGATCACTAATGATTTTTCGCCCTTCTTCCAGGCTTCATATATTTTGTTTGTGACATGAGGTTCATCGACGGAAAATTTAAACACTTTGTTCAATTGATTTCCATACATAGTTACCCAGTACTCAATCACGTGTTCCTTCTCGTTAACGATGCCAATAGTAGCCTGGTCGGGTGTTTCACCCAGTTCCCCGAATTGCTGAAAAAGCACAAACACAGTTTCTGAAAGTTCATCGCTCTTCTGCATGGCCATCGTTCTGGCACGGACTCTTTCTAATGCTAATTGTATTTGTGATTCCCTTGTTTGTGCCTCTGCTTTTTGCAGATCAAGAAAACGGGTGAACGCCTGTTCAAACACTTTCGTAAATCTTTTGAGTATCTCATTGTCTTTTTCTGAAAATAAATCATCAGATAGTCTTGAGATCAGAATTCCCGTATTGCTGCCCAATGCTACGGACATATTATATGCGGGGCTTTCCAACATAATTTTCTTTACCGCCGCCGGTGCATTTTTAAAATCGGTGTGCTCGAAAGCATAGTTGAAAAATTCATTCTTTTCCTGTAAAGAATAGCTTTTAGAAAACAGTTCTTTACTACTTTCTTTTGCTTCTATCAAATTCCTGAAGTAGAGTATGTCAATATATTTGACTTTGATCTTTGACAATTGCTGGTCAATGTTATTAACGAGCCACCATTCAATGTCCCTTGATCCCTTTTCAAAAATTAAAATACTCGTTGCAGTTAGTTCAATGTTCAATTCATGAAGCCTGTCAAAAACCGATTTTACTACCTCCTTCAATTCATCGCTTTTATGCATAGCCAAAGAACGGCTCCTCACCTTTTCCAGCGCCGTTTCAATCTGTGCTTCTCTGGTCTGCGCTTCTGCTTTTTGTAAATCGAGGAAACGGGTATAGGTTTGTTGAAATACCTTTCCGAAGCGCATCAGTATTTTATTCTCTTCATCGGTATATGGAATGCCCGAAAAATTTTCGATGTATAGAGAGACATTATCTGACAATACCGTTGAAGCACCAAGACCAGGGCAACTTAAATAAAAGTTTTTTGATTCTTCCGGCAAGCCCGGAATATAAGGCAAAAGCTCGTTGTAAAATTTGTTCTTCTCTTCAAAATTTAAATTGGTTTCAAAAAAGCCTGAATCTTCTTCTTTTGCTTTATCGAATTGATTGGCCCATACTGATTCAAAATATGGATGTGTTATTTTAGAAGGGATCTCATTTTTGTCAGCAATCCAGAAATTCCAATCGCCCTTCGGTTTATAATCCACTACAAAGCCAGCATGATCAACATTGATATTTAAATGAACGAATTGATCGTAAACAATCTTTATGACTTCTTTCAGCTCTTCACTTTTTTGCATACCCATGGAGCGACTGCGCACTCTTTCTAACGCAGTTTCAATATGTGCTTCTCTTGCCTGCGCTTCCGCATTCTTTAGATCATTAAACCGCGTATACGTTTGCTCAAATACTTTTGCAAAACGGGGAAATATGGACGTTTCGACAAATGGTTTTGTAGTGATGAATAATAAGTAGCCTTGGTTATATGAGGCAACATGATTTTGTTGCCACGCCGGAAGCGGGATGCCCGACTCAATGGTACTTTGGAAAATTTCACGTGCTTCAGGCACAGACTTCAAAAAATGTTCAAAGTGTTTTTTCAATACTTCGCCTTCTTCAATAAATGAATACACATCTGTACCCTGCTTCCAGGCATCATACATGATCCGCTCCTCTGGATTATCGCGCGGTATATAAAAAGGGGGCAATAACTTGCCCGAAACCGCACTGCTCATCCATTTTTCAACCAAATCATCTTCCCTGGAGCATATTGCAAACCCGCAAGTCCATATTTCTGCTCCAAGCTGTTTCAATTGTTCAAATAAAACTGAGGCAGTTTCTGACAATTCACCACTGTTGTGCATTGCCATTGTTCTTGCACGCACTCTTTCCAATGCCAATTGAATTTGACTTTCTCTTGTTTGTGCTTCTGCTTTTTGAAGGTCTAGGAACCGGGTATAAGTTTGTTCGAATACCTGCGCAAAGCGCTGAAGTATTTCCGCGTTTTCTTTTGTAAGCTCATCCTTTCGCAATGCCTGTATAAAACCATAATTAAAGAATGCCGTTGAAAATTTTATGGAGGGCACATCGATCATCATCTTCCTGGCTTCCGCCGGCACATTTTTAAAATCAGTTTGCGTAAAAAAGATGGCATCAAATTCTTCTTTCATTTTTCCCGCATATTCAAACACCGCATACTTTTCTCCCCGCTTCCAGGCATCGAGTTGTGCATCGACATAAGGATGCCTTATGTAGGGCACCTTGTAACTTTCCGGAAATATTTTTTGCGTATACCCGGCCACCCAAAATTCCCTGTCGCCGGAAATCTTATCTGCAATAACAATATTGGAGGCTTGCGCATTAAAGTCCAGTTTTTGCAACTGTTCATAAATGGTTGATACTACCTTCCGCAACTCATCGCTGTGTTGCATGGCCATTGTTCTGGCGCGCACCTTTTCCAATGCCGCTTCTATCTGTGCTTCTCTTACCTGTGCTTCTGCCTTTTGCAGATCGAGGAAGCGCGTATAGGCCTGCTGAAATACTTTGGCAAACCGGATCAGAATTTTTTCTTCGTCATAAGGTTCGAGCGTTATCATGAATACATAGCCGTGACTGAAATAGGCAGCATGCCATTTTTGCCATGTGGGAAATGACCAATCAGTGCTTTCCTTAAAGAAAGGTTTTAACGAAGGCACCGAATTCATATATTGGTAATGAGCTTTTAGTTCATCGCCGCCTTTTGCTATAGAAAAGAATTCTGATTTGTTTTTCCAATCTTCATACAATTTTTTTTGTATCCAATCTTCCGTATGCGGTATGGAGATAACGGGGCGAAGTCCGTCGTCTGAACTCAACCAGAACTCATCTTCATCTGCGTCCAGTTTGCACAACGTGATTCCCGCATTCATGATGTTGCCGCCGAAAGCCCGCAGCTGCTGGAATAAAACATCTGCGACTGCGTGCAGTTGATCGCTGTGATGCATTGCCATGCTTGCCGCACGAACTCTCTCCAATGCCGCTTCGATCTTCGCTTCCTTTGCCTGTGATTCGGCTTTTTCAATATCGGTATATCGTCGATAGGCCAGTTCAAACACTTTGAGAAAACGTTTAAATAAATCAGCATTTTCTTCGGTTAAGGGATGATAGATTGAAATGCCCAATGCAACAGGACCCAATGAATGCCAGTAATAGGTTAATGAAGGTGCTGTTTCCAGATACCTGTCAATAAAAACATTGGTGCTCTTCTGATAGTCAATCCAGCCGGGTAATTCAGCCTTGCTGATAACAGTTGCATAAAAGCCTCCTTTCCCTTTGAGCATCTGCTCCGCAAACTCCCGGTGAATTTCATGGTCCGTATAACTTACGTCAGTAACGATGGTTTTATCATGTTTAAAATAATATTCATAGTTCATATATGTCCCCTTGTCCTCATAAAAGATGGCCGTTTGCACATTGCGAATTTCTTTTACCCCGAGCTTATCCAGTTCTATTGTAATCACCCGGCATACTTCCAGCATATCGGCAGGCTCTTTCATGGACAATGCGATTGTCCTTACTTTTTCCAATGCCGTTTCTATTTCTAATTCCCTGCTTTGCGCTTCAATGGTTTTTCTTTTGTTTTCCAGTTCTTCAATAGTTTCTTCCAACAATTTCGCCGTGGCCTTTTTACCTTTTTCAGTAGGCCCTACTTTGCTCCATTCTTTGTCGGCGTCGGTTATCGCTTTTAATAATGCTTCTTTATCCTGATCGGAGAGTTGGTTTTTTTGCCGAAGAAGGTCCTGTATCGTTTTGAGATATTGATTCATCTATTTTTTAAATTCTTTACAACAATTTTGAGTTTTTCGGCATTCTTTCCGTATGAATTTTTGAAACACATAGTAACACAGGCGCATAGTTACACAACGCTTGCACAAAGGAGGCGACGTATCGTATCAAGTTATTTATTTCTCTTTCAATGCCACTGTGCAGGCAGTAAAACCGTGCATTTCCAGTTTCCTTTTGTCATTGATTACCGGCAACTAATTTTTCCAGATAACTCAATTTTGCAGGCTCTCTGTTTTCACTGCAAAAGCGTGTAAAATAATGATGGTTTTTAAGAAAATTTATCTGGGTTTGATTCCATTTTTGTCTTGTCCATGAATCATCCAGGTGTTTCCATTCCATGAACAAACGCTCCGCCTTGGATGCTGCATCCGGCGTTCCCAGGTATTCAAGATCGGCATCTGCTACGATCTCTTCCAACCTGGTTTTTGGGGATTGCGGTATGCTGGTGGCCATAATCATTCCGCATATCTTGCCAATATCTTCATTCGTAAATCCGTAACCCGGTAAATACTTTCTCGCCAGGCGGCAACCTTCCTCTTCATGATCATTATATGTATTTATAAAACCCGTATCATGCCATAGCGCTGCAGTACTTACGAGCTCTATTTCTTTTTCCGTGCAATTCTCCCGGGTAGCTATTTCTATTGCTTTTTCAACAACGTACAGCGTATGCTTGTAGCTATGATAATAGTAAAATGGGGAGATTTTGTTTTTCAACAAATCGATGACAAAAGTTTTCATTAACGAATCATTTCGCATGCGCCTTCGGTTTTAGAACCCCACCGGCTGCTTCCCTGATAGTTTGCACATAAATAAAGGCCTTTGGATCAATTTTCAACAATGCGTCCTGAATCTGTTTTATTTCAAGCCGGGTAATAATCGTAACAATAATTTCGGTATCCGTCCTTATATCAAAACTGCCTGGTAAATAGCCCCTCTCTCCTTTGTATACGGTAATGCCTTTACCCAATTCATTGACCAGGTAACTTTTTATTTCTTGCTGTTGGGACGAAACAATATTCATGGCAGTATATTCTTCGATACCATCTACCACATAGTTTGTAGCTCTTGTAGCAGTAAAGTACGTAATGATACAGTACATAGTCGTCTCAATGCCAAACTTCCAGGCGGCAATTCCGAAAATAATAGTATTAAAAAGCATGATGATCTCGCTATTGGAAAACCCGGTTTTTCGCCTGGTAAAGACAGCAATGACCTCGGCCCCATCAATTACTCCGCCTCCGCGTATCACCAATCCCATACCACTACCAATCAATATGCCTCCAAAAATAGCAATCAACAATTTGTCGTGTGTAATGGGGTTGATGGGTGGCAAAAGCAATCCCAGTGCAAGGAGTCCTATTGCTATAGAAGT
>DASXOT010000543.1:0-4303 GCA_036494065.1 Chitinophagaceae bacterium | reverse complement strand
CTGATTAGCTAAGAAGGCTATTTAAACGCATTGATCCCGGTCACATCCATTCCGGTAATTAGTAAATGAATATCGTGCGTGCCTTCATACGTAATCACAGATTCGAGGTTCATCATGTGACGCATGATCGAGTATTCGCCGGTAATTCCCATTCCGCCATGGATCTGTCGCGCTTCGCGTGCAATATTCACGGCGATCTCTACCGAATTTCTTTTTGCCATAGAAACCTGTTCGGATGTTGCTCGATCTTCATTCATCAATGTTCCCAATCGCCAAACCAGTAACTGTGCTTTCGTGATTTCGGTGATCATCTCTGCCAATTTTTTTTGTGTAAGCTGAAAAGAAGCAATCGGTTTATCGAACTGAATCCGTTCTTTCGAGTATCGCAGTGCCGAATCATAACAGTCCATGGCAGCGCCGAGTGCGCCCCAGGAAATTCCATAGCGGGCCTTACTCAGGCAGCCCAGCGGACCTTTCAATCCTTTCACATTTGGAAAAATATTTTCTTTCGGAACTTTCACGTTATCGAAAACCAATTCACCGGTAGCACTGGCACGCAGGCTCCATTTGTCGTGCGTTTCAGGCGTAGTAAAACCTTCCATTCCGCGTTCAACAATAAGTCCGCGAATTTTTCCTTCTTCATCTTTTGCCCACACGACGGCAATATCTGCAAACGGCGCATTGCTGATCCACATTTTTGCTCCATTTAAAATCACATGATCACCGGCATCTTTAAAATTGGTAATCATTCCCGCAGGATTGGAACCATAATCCGGCTCAGTTAATCCGAAGCAACCCATCCACTCTCCTCTCGCGAGCTTCGGCAAATATTTTTTTCGCTGCGCTTCACTTCCGTATGCATAAATCGGATACATCACCAGTGAACCCTGTACGCTTGCTGTAGATCGTACGCCACTATCGCCGCGCTCAATTTCCTGCATCATCAATCCGTAAGAAATATAATCGAGTCCTGCACCACCATATTCCTGCGGAATAGTTGGCCCGAAGCAGCCCAGCTCTGCCAATCCTTTAATTAGTTGCTTCGGAAATTCGGCACGTTGTGCATACTCTTCAATGATGGGTGTCACTTCTTTTTTCACCCATGCACGAACGCTTTCGCGAATCAGTTTTTGTTCTTCGGTCAATAATTCATCCACCAAAAAATAATCAGGATGCTGAAAGCGGTCATCGCGCATGAAGTAAAAATTTGAGCCGCAAAGGTAGTGCGTCGAGGATAGAAATTGGAAAATTCCGACGGAGCGATGCTTGTCGAATGCCGACTGGAGCATCGGCATAGGAGATCGTAAATGCAATTGTCTTGCCTCGGCAGATAAAATTGGATTGATGCTCATGGCTGCTGCGGGTTATGACCCGCATGCTGCTATTGATTTGTGGCAGCGCATGGAACAACAATCAAAAAGTGCAGAGCCGCTGACCTTCCTGAGCACAAATCCGAGCGATGCGCAGCGAATTGAAGACATCAAAAAATACATTCCTACTGCCATGAAATATGCGTCGAAGTAAAAGCGAAAAAAAACTTTTCTCGCCTACTCTATTTGATTTGCAAGGAAAAAATTTCACGCAAGATGGCATGAACATCCTAAAGAGTGAATTTTATGCCAGCCCTTTTATTCCTGCAAACTGATTTGCTTCGAGAACACCCGATTGCCAATGATCACTCTCAATAAATACATTCCCGGTGCTGCATCCAGTTTAATTTCCTTCACCATTTTTCCGTTTTCTATTTTTCCATTTTCAACATAAACCGTTTCTCCTAATGCATTCATCACTTGAATGGGCACCAGGCCATCTACCTCGTTGTTAATAGCAATGTCTACAACAAACCATCCATCGCTGGGATTCGGATAAATGTTTATGTTATCCTCAGAGGTTATCGCTTCATTTAACTTGCAGGTACTATAAACTGTGGTTACATTGGAAGTTTTTGTGCAGCCTGTGCTGTTGGTCACTTTTACAGTATAGTCCCCGGTTTTTGTGGCGGTATAGATTTGATTGGTGGCACCACTGATATTCACTCCGCCTAACATCCACTTGTAGGTATAACCCGTCCCGCTGTTGGCCTGCAGTTGAACCGATCCAGTTCCGCATATATCCAAACTACCAAGAGCTGTAATCTTTGCTTTTGGTTTCGCGGTTACTGTAACGGTGATCGAAGAGCAAACTCCATTCACTTCGCAACCTCCTTCACCCCGGACATAATACGTCGTCGACGAATCAGGAGAAACTGTTAAGGAGCTACCGCTGCCTACCGGAGTTCCACCGCAACTGCTGGAATACCATTGCCAGGTGGTAGCCCCATTAAGTGTGCCCGTAACAGTAAGGACGGAGCTTTTGCCTTTGCAAACCGGATTTGGGACCGCGGCAACTGAAGAGATGACCGCATTGTTGCAACTGGAAAAGAAATAAACAGATGCCGTATAACCTGAAGAATCCGTTTTCAACGAATCACAATAGGTCTGCACTTGCACTTCATATTGAGTGCCTGGAACGTCACCGGTGAATTTGTGGGATGTATCTGGCGCATCAACGTGTGAATAAATCCAAGTAGTCGTTCCAACTGGTCGTTTGCGAATGCGATAACTGAAAGCACAAGTATTACCTGTCCAATAGACGGTGGCATTAGTGGTTGTAATATTTGAAACGTATACATTCAAAGGTAGTGGACAAGGATTGCAACCACTTTCTGTATTGTATTGATAAAAATCATTTAACGCATTTCCATTTGCATCTGCTCCTGTACCCACATATCCTGCGCCATTGATAACAAATGCCGATGCATTTGATCTGGATGCTCCAGGTACACTGTCTTTTTGGGTCCAAGTATTTGACGTTGGATCATATTCCCAAAAGTCATTTCTGGTACTTACATCATATCCCGTTCCTAAAAACCCGACAGAGCCAATTGAAAAAGCCACTGCATCTTGCCTGGCGGTTCCACCAAAATCAGCTTTTTTAGTCCACGTATCAGTAAAGGGGTCAAATTGCCAAAAATCTTTAAAAATCCCCGTTTTACTGACACCAGTACCTACGTAACCTAATGTTCCAATACCAAACCCTCTCGCATGACCTCTGGAACCGCCACCGAAGTTTGCTTTCTTGGCCCACATATTAGTAGAAGGATCATATTCATAGAAATCTTTGACATATTGTAATGGATTGCCGTTAGCACCTGTTCCAACATAACCTTTACTGCCAACAGCAAAGCCAAAAGCCGCAAATCTCGCTGCACCGGCGAAATTCTTTTTCTGTATCCACACATTCGTTGAAGGGTCATACTGCCAAAAATCCTTTGCATAAGAATTAGCTGCAGTAAGGGAACCCGTGCCAATGTAGCCATAACTTCCAATCGAAAAACCAACCGCGTTATCCCGGGCTGCTCCGCCAAAATTGGCTTTCTGAGTCCATACATTCGTTGAGGGATCATATTCCCAAAAGTCATTCAGCTTTTCCCCTGTTTGATCTTTGCCGGTGCCAATATATCCTTTGCCGTTGATGGAAAAACCAACAGCGCCGGTTCTGGCTACTCCTCCAAAATTTGCTTCCTGTTTCCATGTGGAAATATTAAAAATATATTCGTTTCTGCTACTTTGCATTATCAGGCTAAGCTGTTTCGTATTCTGATTAAGCACAGCATTAACATTTCCCCAGGTAAAATAAGATCCATTAGACTTTTCAAACAGAGATGACGAAGGTTGATTTTGGCTATTAACCACACCATTGTTGAATGAGTAATCGTAATCCACATTGTACGTTGCTGCTGTATCATTATCAACAGTAAAAACTCCAAAATAATATCCAGGGTATTGATTCAACCCTGTAGCATAATAGGGGGTAGTATCTACGCGGTAAATGAATACACCATAAGGATTATTGGCTATCTGCTGTATTGCAAATTGATCTCCGCCACTCGATTCCAATGAAAGTGAAACGCCGTTCCATGAGTTTGTAAAAATGTTCAAGCTGGTATCCCCAATTGGAGCTCCGGAAGTAATCTTGGCTACAGACCCAATGATAGTTCCATTTTCAGAAGGCGAAGTTTTATCGATCACTGTGTTACTTGTGTAGGATTCATCCGCCGTCCAGTATCCGATTAAGTCGCTTTCCGTTCCGGTAAGTTTCTGGCACATATTATTCTGAATATCTGCTTCGCTTCTTGCAACATTCCAAAGACGGATTTCATCGAGTTGACCATTCCAGGGATATGATGCAAATTGATTCTGCCGCCAACCGATTGAGGCTCCATCACTTGAGTGAATTATGCTGGAAATGGAAGCGGTGCCAT
>DASXOT010000542.1:0-5452 GCA_036494065.1 Chitinophagaceae bacterium | reverse complement strand
TCAAAAATTTCAGCTCACGGCAAACAGCAATAGCAGTAGTCCGCTTGAACATACTGCGAATGTGAAAGTTGAAATCATTTTAGCAATTCGAAATAGAAAAGCAGTGAATACATTTTATATGAATTGAACGGTTAATTGAGATCGAATACTGTTATAAAGCATCACGCCCAACATTTACATATATGCACAATCCTGTTGCCGTTCAAAGTAACCGTCTTGAATATTAAGATGAATTTGTTGACGTTTAATCTTTCGGTCAGGTTTGTGGATCGATTATAAATCCGAATCAGCTGACGGGTTTTTAAATAACCTTTTTTGCACCGGCTGATGGGTGTATATTTTGCTTTTAACTCTTTTTTTACCTGGAGGTCCGCTTATTAGTGTAAGATAAAAGACAACTTGTGCTATCGAAGTCCAGAAGGGATTCAGTAATGCCCTGCATACTAAAATTTGCATGGCATTGTTTTTTAAAGGGGAAAGATCTGGAGAAGAAAATAAAGAAACTATCTGCTCTTAATAATATGGCTGATCAACTCTCTATTCTTATCATCCTGGCTGCTGATAAAATAAATACCCGCGGGTAAATGTGACAAATCAATCTTTACTGGATCGGCGATGGCGTTATATTGTTGTTGCACTATCTGACCATTACTATTAAAAATAGTAATCGCTAAGCTTTCGGCATCGTTGTAAGGCCACTGTAGTTGTACTTGTGCCATAGCTGGGTTGGGATATACTATCAAGCTGCCAACAGCCGTGCTTTTTGCTAAAGACCGAATGCTTGAGTAGGAGATGTTCCCATCTATATCCACTTCTTTGACGCGGAAAAATATTTTATCTGGTAACGAAAGATATTTGCTGAACTGATAGCTGTGCTCAGACCGAAGAGTGGCAATTTTGCCAGCATCGATGAACTGAGAACCGTCGGTACTGTACTGCGGTACGTAATAGGCAACGTTTAATTCAGTTCCCATACTCCAGTTCCATCTGTAGATGTCATTTTGTTGGGTGACATTAAAGTCAAGCCAGGCTACGGGCAGCAGCGCAACCAAATTATAAGTCCAGTCTTCAAGAAAAACGTTTTGTAATGTGCCCGTAATTTTCACTTCATCCACGTTCTTAAAACCTGCGGTGCTTGAAAAGTCAAAGAGGGTGGGGTTGCCCACTACATGTTCCGGTATCGCGCTGGTTACTGCTACCCCGGATCTATAGCCGGTTACATTAACCGTCAAACCTGTCGGCCAGGTGCCTTGATCCAGATCGGCGATAAAATTTACAAATTCAAACGTTGCTCCTCCGGTTTCTTTAATGTCAAGAAAACTACCGAGGTTGGCGCTGCCTATGTCTAATGCATTCGGACCGGTCAGCGTTTCTAAATTACCGTCGGAACTGTAAACAAACGGCCCATAGGTGGCGGGATTGGGCCCAAAAGTTTGATCCGTCGACCAATAAGTATCAAAGGTCTCGGTTGTATTTTGTGCTTTAGCCGTGGACAGAAAACTAATAGACAATATTACGGCCGATAACCGTGTAATAAAAGTTCTCATAAACTAGCCTGCTATATGGTTAAAGAATAAATGAATTAATAAGTATTAAACCGCTACTCAATTTCGGAAGGTACTAATTTAGGCAAACGCTCTTTAAAGATCGTGAATAAGCAATAACCGATTATCATAAGAGGAGAGAATTTTCACTCGATCATAATATCAAGCCGGTTTCCCAAGACATTCCGCAAGCGAGGGCGTAATACGATCGACAAGGTTGAACCATAGTGAGCTGATGAATCCAATCTCCAAATTCTGGCGGGGGTGTTCATCAATCTAGCCTAATTATTTCTGATAGCCGTGCGCCTGTGCTGAAGCTTCGGCGCAAGCGTAAGCTCATTCAGAGCGAAGGCTGTTCACTACGATGCCAGGGGTCGGCGTGAAATCTTGACTCACTCCGTTCGCAAAGATTTCACCGGGTTTGCAATGGCTGCTTTTATTGCCTGGAAACTTATCGTTGCGAGTGCAATAACTATTGCAACAAGCCCGCTTGCAGCAAATAGCCACCAATCGATGTTAATGCGATAAGCATAATCCTGCAACCATTGGTTCATAAAATACCAGGCAATGGGTGTAGCAATGGCAAAGGCAATTGCAATGAGTATGATAAATTCTTTTGAAAATAAATAAACGATATTGCCTGCAGTAGCACCCAGCACTTTACGAATACCAACTTCTTTTATTCTCTGTACCGCCATGAATGAGGCTAAACCATATAAGCCAAGGCAGCTAAGGAATATCGCAATGGCTGCAAAAATTTTATACAATTGTGATAACTGATCTTCCTGTTTGTAAAAACTTGCGATTTTATCATCCAAAAATCTGTATTCATAAACATAATTTGGAAATGTTTGCTCCCATATTTTTTTGATGGATTGCATGGCAGAAGCCATGTTTGTGGTTGAAAGTTTTAACGAAGCCTGGCGATACATTGTCGCATTTGTAGCAATAAGCAATGGTGCCAGGCTATTGCGTAAAGACCTATCATTAAAATCTTTTAATACGCCAACTACAGGACATTTTATCAGCCCATCCAGTATGCTTATTTCTTTGTTCAATATATCTTCCGGCCTTTTAAGTCCTAAGCTTTTCACGAATGATTCATTCACCAAAAATTCCCTTGTCCAACCCGAAGGTTGCAAATTTCTTCCCGCGACCAGTTGTAATCTATAAGTGGGCACATAGTCATTGTCTGCGAATTTGGTGATAGCCTGGAAATCTGCATCCTTTATTGCGTGGTCAAATTTGAATGAGGTAAACATATTATTATCATCTTCAACCGGGCTGTTGGAACAAAAACTTACTGCCTGCACATCGTTTGAAAGCAACTGCTGTTTTAAATAATCCGTCAGTTTTCCGCCAGTACTGTCCGGACGGTAAGGAACATTTACGATGGCGTCCTTGTCGAAACCTAACGGTTGATTCATAAAATAACCCATCTGTTTTACAATGATGAGTGTTCCGATGATCAGTGCCTGGGCAATGATGAATTGAAACACAACCAACCCTCTTCTTAACGAAATTCCCTTTGTGGCATTAGCTGTAAGTTTACTCTTTAAAGCATTAACGGGATTGAAACGTGATAAAACAATAGAAGGATAGAAGCCAGCGAGTGCTGTTACAACAATTGTTACTGACAAAAGAAATAAAATAATTGCAGGGTTCTTAAGTATGTTGAATGAAAGCGAAAGTTCTAAAAGTTGATTTACATAAGGCAATGCAAGTATTGTAATAACCGCTGCAAGCACTACAGCGATTGCAATTATCAGAAATGTTTCAACGATGAATTGGATTTGCAATTGAGATTTATTACTTCCCAGCACTTTTCTTACGCCGACCTCTTTTGCACGATTAACAGCTTGCGCCGTGGAGAGGTTGATAAAGTTTACGCAGGCAATTAGCAGGATGAATGCGGCGATCAGCCATAATACATTGAGCAGTCCGCGGCTGATTGTTTTGTTGCTGTAATTGCCAACTTGTGCATCATAATGCACAGCACTCAATGGTTGTATGATATAACTAGTCCTCTTGTCAGAAGATTGTACGTTTTGTGCGTATGCACTTAATTGCTGATTAAAATTGCTGGCAGAAATATTCTGCGGCAATAAAACATAACAACCAAAATCAGGAGCCGTTCCATTCCAATCGGGTTGTTGAAATCCGTATTTTTTATCGCCCGTAAAATCCGTCCCGTATGCAACTACTAATTTTAATTGAAAGTCTGTATTTGCCGGTATGGTGGCGAGAATCCCTGAAACCTTCAGTGCTATTGCCGGGAACTGAAACAATCCGGCACCTATGCTATAATATCCGGTTATTTTAATGGTTTTCCCCATCGCTGTTTTCCAGTCGCCGAAATATGCTTCTGCAATTTCTTTTGTGAGCAATACATTATTCGGGTCGTTTAATGAGGCATACGAACCAGCGAGCAGCGGGAAATCAAACATTTTAAAGAATGAAGGCCCTGTATAAAATACACCATTCTGTTCTTTAAAATTCTTTACCGGCGTTCCATTGGCATCAAGTGGCTGTAACTCATCATTGTGGCTTGCATATATCGGAGCTACCTGTTCTAACTGGGGAAAAGTCGTTTTCAATCCAGTGGGCATTGGAAAAGGAACGCTTTTCGCATAGGAAATAGTTCCTTGATCAGCATGGTGATATTCAGTCAATACCCGATAGATCCGATCTTTCTTCGTATGAAATTCATCGAAGCTTGTTTGAAATTGTATGATGATAAAGATCATCATGCAAACGGCAACACCAACAGCCAATCCGGCAATGTTGATGACAGTGTAATTTCTGTTACGGCTCAAACTTCTGAATGCGGTCTTGAAATAGTTTTTAAACATGCTTATCTCCTTTATCATAGTGGCAACCTACGATTTTTTGTAAAAACGTATAAACTTTATCCCTTCAGTGGTTTCTAAGAACATGCCATTTTCTCTGCCTGCTGATAATCACATACATGAGAGGCACAAGATGCAAAAGTGTTCGGATTTGATACAGTTATTGTCCGTAAATGGAAAAAAATATTTGCCTCATATTTTGGACTGGTATCATTTAAGTCATTCATCTGGAGTTGTAAAAAGAAATGACTCATAATATTAGTTAAATATTCTGTCTGCTATAATTTGAAAAAATGTCAATTGCTTCGAATAATTCAAATCCGATACCTTGTGCAAACTGTTTTGGTTCGGTCATATTGTGTGTTAGAAATATGGAAATGGCTTTTTTTCCAAGATGGGCCGACCACCAGCCACCATATGCACCCGGCCATCCAACTGATCCAATTGAACCTGCACAAGGCATTGATCCGGATTTGCTTTCTTTCAATGCCACCCCAAGTCCCAGGCCAAAGCCATAATATTCTCTGAAGAGAGGTATACCCAGTAATTTCGAATTTTCTCTTTGGAACGCAGTCAATTGATTGGTGCACATTAAATCAATGGTTTCCTGTTTTACTATTTGAACACCATTTGAACTTCCATTCTTTACAAAAAGTTTTGCAAATTTTAAGTAGTCGATCATGGTTGACCAGAGTCCCTGGCCGCCTGATTCAAATTCTAAATTACCGGGGCGTTCCTTGAAAGCCATTTTTAATGGAACTGTTTCAAGATTTATCAAATTACCCAAATCGTCATAGCCAAAATTTGAGGCACATCTGTTTTTTTTATTAGTTGGAACATCAAAAAAGGTATTTGTCATTGCCAGTGGAGAGAATATTTTTTCTTCCATTAATTCGCCCAATGATTTTCCCTCTATAGTTGAAATTAGAATACCCAGTAAATCAGTCGATCTGCCGTAATTGAATATTTCACCCGGCTGGCTTACCAGGGGGAAACTTGCTAATCCGCTTATCCATTGTTCATTTGTAAGTTCGGAGTCAATATCGCCTCCCAGAAATC
>DASXOT010000541.1:0-3242 GCA_036494065.1 Chitinophagaceae bacterium | reverse complement strand
TAGTCGTCTATAGTTGAGGAGAGGTCATTGCAGTCTGCAATGCAGAGGGAAGGAATTCCTCCGGTATTTATACGATGCCGGCGAATTATTACCACGTAATAAATGAACTGTCGTGTGCTAATCGAAGCACCATTTTCCATGTCAAAACTTTTCATTTTGATAACAACAAGAAGTTGTAAATTTGTAAGGTAAACTTATCAGTTTACTTTATATAATGGCAAAACAAGCAGATTTACAATTGGCTTCGGAATTAAGAACGGTGGTCGCGAGACTGGTTAAAAAATTACGGAAGAAATCGGAAACAGGCATGGGCCTTTCATTGACCGAAAGATCGACAATGAGCTTGTTGGACCTGCATGGCGAACTTCTTCCAAACGAACTCGCCAGTATGGAGAAGATTACCAATCAATCTATGTCGCAAATATTAAATCATCTTTCGGAACTGGGATATATAAACCGACGCGTTTCAAAAGAAGATAAGCGTAAATCGATTGTTACTCTGTCCATGAGCGGTGCGGCATTTTTAAAGCAGATGCGTAGTGAGAGAGATAGTTGGCTTTACCAGGCAATCAACCAAACCTGTTCTGCAGACGAAGTTGAGCTTTTGAAAAAAGCTATTGCCCCACTAAAGCAACTGGTAGATTTTGAAGACGTATGAAAAGAGGAGTATAATGAACATTTCCACATTTAATGCATTTAAGAGTCGTAACTACAGGTTGTATTTTATTGGTCAATCGATCTCATTGATCGGAACCTGGATGCAAAAGACAGCGGTAAGCTGGGTGGTGTATTCTCTTACCCACTCCAAGTTTATGCTGGGGCTATCATTGTTCGCAAGTATGTTTCCCTCCTTTGTTTTTTCGTTTATTGGTGGAGTAGTTTCAGACCGGTACAATCGATACCGCGTGTTGTTGATCACCCAAATTGCTTCCATGGTACAGGCACTGCTTCTTACACTATTGGTTCTGTCAAAAAATTATACGGTATGGGAGGTGCTCTCCTTAAGCTTTTTGTTAGGAGCCATAAACGCATTCGATGTGCCTGCCAGGCAATCACTGGTGAATGAACTGGTCAGTGACAAACGATATCTTTCAAACGCCCTCGCACTGAATTCTTCGATGGTTAATTTGTCAAGATTGATAGGACCGGCAATCGCTGGCCTGATACTTGAAAAATTTGGTGATGTTTTTTGCTTTGGATTGAATGCTTTAAGTTTTATCGCGGTTATTAGTTGTGTATTACTAATGCGACTGCCGACTTCCCGGCCTGAAAGAAAAGGAAAGAATATTTTACAGGACATGAAGGATGGATGGGTGTATCTCAATCAAACCACTTCCATTAAGTTTATCATTGGCATGCTTGGCCTGATCAGCCTTTTTGTTTTGCCTTTTAGTACACTAATTCCTGTTTATGCTAAGGATATTTTCAAAGGAACTGCATCGACATTTGGCATTATCGATAGTATGATTGGATTGGGTGCCTTTGCGGGAGCGATGTTTCTTGCCTCGCTAAAGCCAGAGCGAAATTTTCGAAAGATACTTGCAGCGAACACTGTTTTGTTTGGTGTAGGACTTGTGTTATTTTCTTATATGCGTTTTTATCCAGCTGCACTCGCGTGTGCCATGCTGGCTGGTTTTGGAATGATGTCGCAGATGACAATCAGTAATACTATCATTCAAACGACGGTGAAACCCAGTATGCGCGGAAGGATCATCAGTTTTTACGCAATGGCATTTTTTGGAATGCAGCCACTGGGTGGTATTATCGTGGGGACTGTTTCTCAGTGGATCGGAGTGCGTACAACTGTGCTGGCCCAGGGATGTATTGCTATTTTAATTGGAGTTTTACATTTTCGTTTTTTGAAAAAACACCGGCTAAAAGCAGTTTTTAAAAATATTCATCCTATTCAACCGCAGGAAGCGGCGGCTTCATAGTTATGTAAAGTTGTAAAGGAACCTTATTTGGTCGCGCTGCCACCCCGCAATAGCAATCTGTAATAGGATTGCTTTTGGTCATTTCGCATGTTGACTTTAAATGGGCTTGCGGCTAGTAGCTTTTAGCTTATTCTGTTTTTGAATTTTTAATTTGCATTTTGACTTTGATACATAAGTTGTTTGCAAAATTGCGATCAATAAGTATATACCACGTATCCCCAGGGTTCAATCTTCCATTCTTTATTTGTCAGATGTTCATCGGCCCCGGTAAAAATATTATGTACGTTTCCAAGTAGAGTTACATCTCTTATCTGTATTTTTTGTTCCTGCCCGGAAAGATTTAAGATCACCATTACTTTTTTTCCGTTGTCTTGCCTGATATATGCGTAAATAGCAGTTTCCTTCCCGATATCCAGCTTTCTAAAGCTGGCATTAGCTGCTAGTGCTGAATTATTTTTCCTCAACTCCAGTAGTGTTTTATAAAATTTTGCTCTTCCAAAATTTTTAAAATGGATGGGGTCTTTGTAGAAAAAGCTGATGCTATCCAGCATTGGTTCTTCCTGCCCGCTATAGATCAGCGGAACATCATGTGGCATCGTTTGTGTGAAAACGGCAAACGGTGCATGAATAGCTCCCGGCATTGTTCCATAATCAGCCTTGTTCCAACTGTTTTCATCATGGTTGCTGGTAAAAAACAATTTTAATGCGTTCACAGGAAAAGTGGTGTCAACATAATTTCTCACGCTATCCAACGCCGAGGCTTTTCGTGCGCCCGTTGCTACTTTTTTCATCATGGCAAACATTCCCCAGGCATACGTCGCGTCAAATCCATCTTCGTGCAACGAAGGCTTATCGGCTTCAGCAAGCATAAAAATATTTGCTTTATTTTTTTTCAATTCTGCAATACATTTTTTCCAGAAATCATCAGGGATATCCCCTGCAACGTCGCATCGGAATCCATCAATATTTGACTCCTGTATCCAATACTTCATGCAGTTGATCATGGTATCCTGGAACGCCAAATTCTTATAATTCAGCTTCCGCGTATCGGTCCAATCATAAGGTATTGCCGGCTTACCGACGCTGTCTTTTACGTAAAAATCGGGATGTTCATTTATCCATCTGTTATCGGCACCACTATGATTAGGCACCCAATCCAGGATCACTTTAAATCCGATATCGTGAGCGTGTTTTACCAATTCTTTCCAATCATCAAGCGATCCGAACTCCGGGTTGATCTTTGTGTAGTCAGCAATGGCATAATAGCTTCCCAGCTCGCCTTTGCGATCAACTTTACTTATAGGGTTG
>DASXOT010000540.1:0-3431 GCA_036494065.1 Chitinophagaceae bacterium | reverse complement strand
ACGTTTAACTGATTCTACCTATTTTCTGCTAACCAGGAAAAAATACGGTAAAAATTATTGTTATGAAAATTTCCAAAGTTCCTTTCACCCATGCCCTGATCATTGGTTGAAAAATAAAATGGATAAAATTTTTCTGAAGCCCGGTAATTCCGCTGGATGTATTTAGTTATGTTTTTGCAATTTTTTTGCCACTTTTCCAATAGTAAGCCCTTGTACAATTATAGAAAAAACCACGACGGTATAAGTGATTGATAAAAACTCCTGCCGGTACATGTGAGCAGGCAGTGATAAGGCGAGTGCCACAGAAATCCCTCCTCTCAAGCCACCCCACGTAAGTATGACTACCGAATTTTTTTCGAATGCACGTTTAAATGATAAAAGAAAAATAGGCACAGAAACAGCCACCCAGCGTGCAAATAAAATGACAGGTATAGCTATAAGGCTGATCCATATAATATTTCCGCTCATCGATATGAGCAGTATTTCAAAACCTATCAAAATGAAAAGAATAGCGTTTAGTATTTCGTCTATAAGCTCCCAAAATTTTTTAAGATAATCTCTCGTCGTGTCAGACATCGCTTTTTCCATGCCTTTATTACCTATGATGATGCCGGCTACAACCATTGCCAGAGGACCTGAAACGTGAATTATGGAAGCCAGCAAATATCCTCCCATTACCAATGCCAGCGTGATTAAAACCTCTGCCTGATAGTTATCAATCGAACGTAATAAATAAAACCCAGCGTAACCGAGAATAAGTCCCCAAACAACACCTCCGCCAGCTTCCTTTAGAAATAGCCAACCGATTTGCAGGAACGAGAGATTTTCAGTTCCTAATCGTGCGACTTCAAAAAGGCTGATAAAAACAACGACGCCAACGCCGTCGTTAAACAATGATTCGCCTGTTATTTTTATTTCCAGGGCGGAAGGAATATTTGCCTTTCGCAAAATACCAAGTACCGCTATTGGGTCGGTGGGTGATATTAAGGCACCAAACAATAAGCAATATATAAAAGGAATTTTTAGCGAGAATGCCTCAAACACTAGATACATGATTGCCCCGATACACGCTGTTGAAATCAGCACTCCAATCGTAGAGAAAGAAATAATAGGCGTCATTTCTTTCTTTAATTTACGTATATCGACATGAAGAGCTCCGGCAAATAAGAGAAAGCTAAGCATGATGCGCATTAAAATATTTTCGAAGTCTATTGCCTTGATAACGTATGTTGAATGTTTCAGCAGAGAAGGATAAAATGAGCCAACAATTACCATTACAAGGGAAGTGACCAGGGAAATGATCATAATACCTATTATAGCTGGAAGCCTGATAAACCGATGATTGATATAACTAAAACAGGCCGTTAAGACAATTAATATTGTGAGTATGGTATAGAAATCCAGGTTCATAAGTGGATAAAATTATGAAAAGCCTTTCACTAAATAATTTTGCAAAAGACAGAGAACCTATTCTCCATCATTAGAGATACAACAGATCCAAAAGGTAAAATACAGCTTTGTACTGCAAACCGAACCACTACAGAAACGAATCTAAAAGACCCGGAGAATCATCACAAAAAGTTGCAAAATTTATTAGAAGAACTTATCACAACCAATAACGCTGCACCGAGCGTGCAAACATTGCCGCAAGCATAGGTATTGTGCAGGCCTGGAAGATTTCCCAATCGACAGCTGCGATTGAAGCCATGAAGCGACATGCGAACGCTGTTGAACTTCGCGAATGACTTTTTTTTGAAGTAAGTAAAAAAATGGTTGCCGGAATGGAACAAAAGGCCAAAAAAGACTGTTTTGACAAGGTCAAATGGAATGCAAATGACATTAAAAGGAATGAGGAAGCTCGTTTGCCCAGTCACTTGTCTCAAATTTATACATCAGCCAGTTTTTCCTCATCTGCAACGTAAATAGCATGAATCGGGAATGTTTCTACGGCAGGTTGCCCCCGCAGCCCGGCTTCCATTACGCCTGGCATCAGGCGTGTTTGGGTAAACTGATTAAAGTCTTCCGCTGATTCCCAAATATCGGTAACATGCAGGGCATTGTTGCCGAACGAGGCAACATGGAATATCGCACCCTTTGGTTTATTGCCTTCCCAATTAACAGTTTTTCTGACCTGTTCATACTGGGCCGGCGTTACGCCTTCCCATTTCATAATCATCATTGTTTTCATGATTTTTCGTTTTAGTGTCTTATCTACGCAGTTTTTTGCTGAAGGGTTTTCACATAATTCAGCCTTCTGCGCAAGGGTTTGTTACCGCCAACCAGGGATTGTAAATATATTCGACAATAAATTCCAAGAGGCGCCTGCTATTCAATAACTGGTGCCTGTGACATCCCGACTCCCTGACCTTGAAATTCCATGGAATAAGGGCAAGTTCATTTTGTTTTGAATAGTTGTTGAGAGAGAATTAGAATGTGCCAGTTTACCGGCACCTTTTGATTTTATCTATTTCATTGAATGAAGTGCCACTTTGTTACCCTCAGGATCTGAAAAGTGAGCCATAAAACCATTTGGTCCGATTGAAGTTTTAGGCATAAGGATTTTTCCACCTGCTTGTTCAACTTTAGAAAGTGGAACGCTTAAATCCTCTCCTCCGTTCAAGTAAATCAATGCACCTGTCATTGATGGCTCAAATCCTTCACCCTGGACAATTCCACCGCCAACACCACCATTTTGCATATCGCAAGGAAGCATTCCATACCGGAGTGAAGGGTGTGGCATTTCCTGAATGTCTGCGCCAAATAGCGTTGCATAGAATGCTTTTGCCCTGTCAAAGTCCTTTACCGGTATTTCGAACCAGTTGATTGCATTTGTCATGTTGAGTGATTTTATGTGCTTATAATTATTGATTCTACTTCTTCTTCTTTTTTGATGCCTTGGCAATTTTATTATACTCTAACGCCAGCCTTACCCAGTATTCCAATTTCTTTTTTGTATTTAAAGCATCTATATCCACAAAAACAAATCCTTTCATTACTTTTCCTGTAAAGTCCATTGGCTTGCACCCTTCTTTCACTATTACTTCATCATACTTGGCTGGGTCAAGGCGAACCATCAACCTTTCCCGTTCTACACCAATACACATCTTGTTGTCCACCATGAAGCAAAAGCCTCCAAACATACGTTTCTCCTCCACCTTTTTATGAGTGATAGAAATCATTTCCCTTATCCTATCGGTTAATTTCTCGTTGTATGGCATGGTAACATTTAATATGTTTCTGCACCGGATTTAAGGTCGGAAAAGATTTTTTTTTGATAAGCAAAGAAAAGCTCTATAAACTTACTGAAAAAGAGATTGATTTAATTCCCGTTCCTGAAAAAATTACTCTTTGGAGAGAAAGATTCCATGAAGTCTATACATTCGCCAAAAAGCCTGCAAAAGTGGTCAGGAATATAGGGTGGCAATCATAAA
>DASXOT010000539.1:0-1764 GCA_036494065.1 Chitinophagaceae bacterium | reverse complement strand
CAAAGATCAAAAACCTTTATCCCAGGATAAAAATTCTGAACCTATAAGCATTCATCCCTGGTCCCCGAACGATCTCGCGGTTACTGTTTGCCGCGCTGGCTTAATCTGAACATCCTAAGCGCAATTTGCAACAGAATCCCGCTTGAAAAATGAGACCGCTCCTGTAACCGAATTGAACTTTACGCCGGGAACTCCTTTTTTCGCAAGGATAAAATTGGCTTTATTCTTTTAATAATGCGGGTGAATCAGAATTGGTTCTTCCACATCATACTTTCAATGGGTTTGTCGGGCTGACCGCTATATTTTGCACTTTTTTTCTCGTTATATTTTACTTCTGTTTCGCCCTCAACCACGAAATAAATCAGTTGTCCCACAGGCATGTCCTTATACACCTTTACGGGTTGTTTTACTGATATCTCGAGTGTCCAGTGACCACAAAAGCCAACATCACCTTTACCTGCTGTTGCATGTATATCTATTCCCAGGCGACCTGTTGAAGATTTTCCTTCGAGAAATGGCACGTGGGCGTGGGTTTCTGTATATTCCATTGTAACGCCCAGGTAAAAAATATGAGGATACAATACAAAGCCTTCTTCCGGGATTTCAAAATAATTGATGAGGTTATGTTTTTTTGCGTCAAGGATATGCTCATTGTAGGTAGCCAGCCATTTTCCCAAATGCACATCGTATGAGTTGCTGCCGAGGCATTCCCGATCATACGGCTGCAATTTGATCGTTCCCTTTTCTATTTCTTCAAGAATTCGTCTGTCAGATAAAATCATTGTTATCAGAAATTTTAGCCAAAGAAGCAGGGATTAATTTCAAAATTTTCCAATTCTACTTTTCTCAATCATTAAAAGTCTGCAATTTTAAATCTTAAATTGTATTTGTGCCGATTTTTTTTCAACATCAAATTAACGAAACTACGCGGCTGGGAATCTGGAAAATTGAAGAAAACGAAGACTTTTTCCTTGGCAACGTTCCTCTTCAAAAAGAAGTCACCCATCCTCATAAACGACTGCAACACCTTGCAGGTCGATTCTTATTACAATTTCTTTTCGCCGGCTTTCCTTACGAACTTATCAGGATTGCCGATACTAATAGGCCATATCTGCCCAATGAACAATATCATTTTTCCATCTCCCATGGCGGAGATTATGCCGCCGCTATCGTGAGCAGCACCCAACGGGTTGGCATTGACATCGAATTTCCTATGGAAAGAATTCGACTCATTGCAAAGAAATTTTTGAGCCAATTTGAACATCGGTATTTGGCAAACGAGAATAGGCCACTAGTTCAAAGGACAGTATCAACTCAAGACGCAGAAACAATTTTTCTTACATTTTTATGGTGCGCGAAAGAATCTATTTTCAAATGGTATGGGCTAGGCAGGGTAAATTTCAGCAACCATATTTCTTTGCGTGATGACATTGCGATGCGACAAGATGATCTACTTGAAATGCCTTTTGTTTTTGACAAGGAAAAACCAATTGGCCTAACCGTGTATGGCCACATTCTTCCCCCGCTGGTATTAACATGGGTGATGAGTTAAGCGGTTCGATATTTTTAAAATCCATTCAACTAATATCTTTTATCTATCCACTATCATCTATCCACAGTACACTATGCACTATCCACTCTTCCCCTATCTTTGCGACCGTAAATAAAGCACGATGTTATTTCAATTGAGTGAAGAGCAGTTGATGATCCAAAAAGCGGCGAGGGATTTTGCGCAAACTGAATGCCTCCCCGGCGTGATTGAAC
>DASXOT010000538.1:0-4690 GCA_036494065.1 Chitinophagaceae bacterium | reverse complement strand
TATGCCAATCCAAACGCATCTACAGTAGAACCTGTTGAAAAAATATTTCCAAGTCTGGCTGGCCAATTAGTCAGTTTTTATTCAGCAGCGGGAACTGCGTATGGGCTCGCAGGAGATAACTTATTAGTTGGCCGGTATATTCAATACTGGGGCACCTATTCCACCAGTTATTCACCACTAAGCACAACCGCGGCCGATCAATCTAACTACGATGAAATGGGTGGCACTGTCGGCAGTAGCGATAATCTTGGTTCGGTATGGGCCATGCACTATTATGGAATGGGGCAAAACCTCAATCGAGTTGTAGAATGGGGATCAGAGCAGCAGAAATGGGATTTCGTCGGAGCCGCCTGGGCGCTACGGGCATGGACAATGTTAGAAGTAACAGATGAATACAATGAAATGATCCTGCGTGACGCTTTCAACTCAAGTTTACAACAATTCACCTACCAGGGACAGGATGAAGTTTATGATTCCGTAAGGACGATTTGTTTCAGGGCGCTTGACTATCTCAATAGGACTGATGGAAACGTGAGTCCCGGCAACTTTGCAGCAAGTGATGCTTATCTAAATGGTGGCAGTATTGATAAATGGAAAAAATTGGTGTATGGAGTGCTGGCACGAAGCTATGCTTATCTTACTGACAAGACTGATTACAGTGCCGACTCGGTAATAAAATATGCAAGCCTTTCGTGTGTATCGAATGCTGACAACATTACACAAAAATTTGCTGCGCTTGGCTCGAGTGGCACAACCAATTACTATGGTACTTTGCGTGGCAACGTTGGAAGCATACGTCAATCACAATATGTCGCCGATCTTATGAGCGGAAATAATCCGGGTGCTTTCACGGGTGTCGTTGATCCAAGAACCTGGTATATGTTGAGAGAAGATTCCAATGCAACGTTTAAAGGCATCACTCCCTGGTCCGGATCATCGGGTCTCGCGACAAGAGATCAACCACAAAACTTTTGGGGAAATCCCTATAGCTCTACAACGGCAGGCAACACGCCCAGATATATTTTTAGGGACAATTCTGAATTTCCTGTGATGACTGCTTCTGAAATGCAATTCTTACTGGCGGAAGCGTATTTGCGTAAAGGCGATGCAACTGATGCACTAACGGCGTATACAAATGGTATTAGTTTAAATTTTGACATGCTGTCGACAAATTATGGAACTAATATTCCTGCGGGAGATGAGATCACGCCAGGTACAGTATCTGATTATCTCGCCAACCCGGCTATTGTACCCACTTTGGCAAGCAGCTTAACGCTGACGATGATCATGCTCCAGAAATACATCGCGCTATATGGTTGGGGTGTACAGGAAACCTGGGTAGATATGCGCAGGTATCATTATACAGATACCGATCCGGCCACTGGCGACCAGGTATATGTAAATTTCCAAACACCGCTCGCGGCAGGATCATTATTTGCTAACAATAATGGAAAATTAGTTTATCGCGCGAGGATGCGTTATAACTCGGAGTACCTGTATGATATTCCTTCACTCATGGCTATCGGCGCTGTTTCAGATTTGATGGGTACCCAGGTTTTGGATTATCACACCAAGCCAACTTGGTTCTCCCAACCTTAATACATTAACCCTGAAAAAATAAAGAATGAAAAAACTTATTTTAATACTATCAATTATCGGTGTCAGCTTATTTTCCTGCACGAAGGATTACAATCACAGGGAGGCTCCTTATAATTCCAATCTCTCTGGCTCGGCTTTCCTCAAAGTGATTGACGCGACAGTAGGGTCCAGCAAGAACTATGTTTATGCCGACGCAACGCCACTCACAGGCGCTACGATTAGCAATGGATCGGCGTTTCCGGCAAATGGAACCTATTCGGCAATTGCTCCAGGCAGCAGAACGATTATGATCAAAGACACGTCGGCCGCTTCCATTCAAAAAGTGATATCAGCTTCCGGAAATTTTAACGCGGGGAGTTATTACTCGATATTTACTTATGACACATCGGCCAATGCTAATTATATCCTGTTACAAGATACGTTAGTAACACCCAATGATGGTTCGGCCAGGTTGCGATTTGCCAATCTCATCTTTTCATCAGCACCTGTTTCGAATGTTGATGTATACTCTGCCAAACAACAGCAAAATGTATTTAGTAACGTAGCAATAGGACAAGTGACTGGATTTATTCCCTTTCCGTCTGCAACAACAGATACATTATTTGTGAGATCTACCGGCACTACCGATAACCTTGCGCAAATAAATGCTTTTGCTCCCGGTTCGCAGAGAAGTTACACTATCGTTTTTGCAGGAAGATATCAAACTACTTCGGGAAGTGGTGCACGTACTGTTTTTTCTGTTACAAATAAATAGTTGATGTTCCCACACAAAAAAGAGATTGTTTATTAAGGCAATCTCTTTTTTATTTTGATCATCCGAAAAATAAATACGCAACCAAAATGGCAGTAATAATTCCGACCAGGTCGGCAAGCAACATGGCTCCAACGGAATACCGTGTATTTTTTATGCCGACGGCTCCGAAATAAAGCGCAATTACATAGAATGTCGAATCAGAGGAGCCTTGCATTACACTTGATAATCTTCCGGGAAAGGAGTCAGCACCATACGTGGTCATGGTACTCACCAGCATTCCTCTTGCCCCGCTCGCACTCAAGGGTCGCACAAGTGCCGTGGGCAACCCCTCGACAAAGCGGGTGTCCATTCCAAGCCAGCTAACAAGATTTTTTATTCCATCTATGATTATGTCAAACGTGCCGCTCGCACGCAGCATGCTGATTGCAACTAACATCCCCACGAGGTAAGGAATGATTTTTACAGCAGTTTCAAATCCCCCTTTTGCCCCAACGATAAAAGCATCAAAGATGTCAATTCGTTTATACAATGCTCCCAGTATGATCAACAGAAAGATGAGCAGGATCAATCCATTACTCAGTAAAGACGAGACGGATTGTAAACTGATTGAATCCAGGGTAACAAGGTACTTTACTAATAAAACGATCAACGCGGAAATAGATAAGACCCACAATAAGATAACTGGCTGGAATAAATTAATCTTTTGTTTCAGAGATACAATGCACATGGCTGCCAGTGTGGAGGCAAAAGTGACTATCATGCAGGGTATAAAAATATCGGTGGGGTTGGTGGCTCCTGCAGAAGCACGAACGGCAATGATGGTTACAGGTATTAATGTAGGGCCACACGCATGTAAACAAAGGAACATGATCTGTGCATTTGATGCAACTGCCTTATTCGGGTTGATTTCCTGGAGGCTTTCCATGGTCTTTAAACCAAATGGAGTGGCAGCATTGTCCAGACCTAAGAGGTTGGCCGAAAAATTCATCATCATTTGGCCCATCGCGGGATGACCTTTTGGGATATCCGGAAAGAGTTTTGTAAAAAAAGGACCTATAATTCTTGAAAGCAAACTGATGCCTCCTGCTTTTTCAGCAATACTCATCAAACCCATAAAAAGGGCCATGATACCTATTAACTTCAACGCAATGCTTACAGAAGACCAACATGTTTCAATAATTCCATCAACAGGTTTCTGTATTCTTTTCAGAGCCTGGCCGTAGGCCATTACTATCAAGGCCGAATTTTGCTTCCTGAAAATATTATTGGAATCCAGTGCAGGGTCATTTGTAAAAAGATATTTACTGTCTGTTGCTTTATTTTTCAAAACAAAGGCTGCCGCGCTCATCTTGCGGATAAAACTATCCTGGCTAACGCCCGGAACGTTTACTCTTCCAGTCATTGAATAACCATAAACATCATCCGCCTTCCCAACAACCATCCGGCTAAAAACGTCATGATCACCCCAGTCCAACCACTTGTAACAAGCGGCAAAAATTGAAACGATAATAAAGGCCGCCCAAATCCTGCTTAGAGCCATGCAGTTTTAGTTTATAGTTTGTGGTTTGAAGATAATGTTTTCTGCCAACTGTTCGTGTAGCCAGGATTCCTTTCATCAATTGCTCAAATGTGATCGGGAAAATTGAAATACCTTGAAATTCTAAACCCTTTCACATGCCACGGATCATCCTCATTGCGTGCTGGCTCATTGCCAATACTGCCAGTGCACAATTCAAAGAAGATAATGTAAAATACACTACTGTATTTCCCCAGGAACTTTGTAAAACTCTAATGGCAAATCAGGGTTATACACTGTTAGATGTCCGCAGCCAGGGCGAAGTAGACGACAGTTCATCGTCCGAGGGACTTAATATTGGGCATATCAAAAATTCGCTGCACATCGATATTCGTGAGTTGCCACAGCGATGGAAAGAATTGTTAGCTTATAAGGACAAACCGCTTTTTATATATTGTTCGCATAGCCAGCGAAGTCGACGCGCTTCGCGATTACTGGCAGACAGTGGTTTTACAAAAGTGTACAACGTCAATGGCGGTCTTACAAATTTTTACAACCAGGGAATTGAATCCAGTCCCTGTTCAGGACTTGAAATTATCACCAGCGTACCTTACAAGATAGTTTCGCCAGGTGAATTTGCTTCGGCGGTCAAACAAGGTAAGTCTTACCATATTATCGACATTCGAAGTGACTCGGCTTTCAAAGGAATTTCCACGAATGAAGAAATAAAGGCCGAGGGTCGCTTTAATGATGCCGTCAATATCCCTTTCGGGCAATTGCAGAACCAAAACACGTTGCTTCAACAGCCTATTTTGTTGATC
>DASXOT010000537.1:0-5059 GCA_036494065.1 Chitinophagaceae bacterium | reverse complement strand
TGGCGATTTTTTGAAGGCCGCAATTGGAATACTTTCTGTTGTTGCAAGCAGTTCAAATCCTTTTGGTAGTTCTAAAATGGTATCAGCATGACTCATCCACACCTGGCTTTTTTCTACCACACCCTGGAGAAGGATATCATCTTTTTGTTTTTGCAACAATGCCCTTCCATATTCCCGTTTATTACTTTTTGCCACCTTTCCGCCAAAGCGCTTCGCCGTTAACTGGGCGCCATAACAAACACCCAGAACGGGCACTTTTTTTATGAATGCCTGCAAATTTGCATCAGGTGATTTGTCGTCATTTACGGAAAAGGGTGAACCTGAGAGAATGATACCTTTTAGACCGGACTCAAATTCGAAAGACTTATGATAAGGAATAATTTCGCAGTAAACATTGGCTTCTCTAACAGCACGCGCGATCAACTGGGTATATTGGGAACCAAAGTCAAGAATGAGAATTTTTTCCGTCATGCGCGAAGGTAAATAAAACCGGGGGAGTTTGGCTTTTCAAGTTATTCACGGTCCAAGGTAGAGTAAGCGAAGTGCTCTACAATTAATTACTTTGCAGCAAATGAAGTATTACATCATTGCAGGTGAGGCATCAGGAGATTTGCACGGCGGTAATCTGATCAAAGAAATCAAAAAGCTGGATGAATCGGCTGATATACGTTGCTGGGGTGGAGATCTTATGCAGGCATCTGGCGGATATCTTGTAAAACATTACCGCGACCTCGCCTTTATGGGTTTTGCGGAAGTCGTTTCAAATCTAAGAACCATCCTGGGCAATCTAAAATTCTGTAAGGAAGATATTCTTCAATTTAAGCCCGATGCATTAATACTGATCGATTATCCAGGGTTCAATCTCCGCATAGCCGGGTGGGCACGACAGCAAAAGCTATTTAAAGAAATGGGCAGCAAAATCATTTACTACATCTCTCCGCAAGTGTGGGCCTGGAAAGAAAACAGGGTGAAGGAAATGAAAAAGAATATAGATAAAATGATTGTTATTATTCCTTTTGAAAAAGATTATTTCAAAAACAAGTGGAGCTGGCACGTCGACTATGTAGGCCATCCGTTGGCTGAAGTAATAGAAAAGTACAAGTCACAAAAAGCAGGGAACAGTTTTTCGGGTAGGCCGATCGTGGCGTTATTACCAGGCAGCAGAAAACAGGAAATCGCCAAGAAATTACCGATCATGTTGGAAGTAACCAAATCTTTTCCCGAATATCAGTTCATTGTTGCCCAGGCACCATCTGTTGAGAACAGGTTTTATAAAAATTTTACGGAAGCTTATACAAATGTAAGCGCAGTGACAAATCAAACTTATGATCTTTTATCGCAAGCAACAGCAGCGCTGGTAACATCAGGTACCGCTACGCTCGAAACAGCTTTGTTTGATGTACCTGAAGTTGTTTGCTACAAGGGTTCGGCGATATCATACCAAATCGCTAAAAGAGTTATTAAAGTGAAATACATATCTATGGTGAACCTGATCATGGATAAACTGGTGGTAAAAGAATTAATTCAAAATGAACTTACTGTAGAGAATTTGAAACGCGAATTGCATGAATTGATTAATAATGAACCGCGAATCGAACAAATAAAGGCTGATTATGCAGAACTGAGGAGAATCCTTTCGGAACAGGGTAACGCTTCAGCAGAAGCGGCGCGACTTATAGTTAGTTTCTTATCGTCGAAGTAATTTTATGGCCAGGATAACCATGCACAAAATAAACATGAAAAAACAAATCCGGTTGATCCAATGCATATAGCCAATCCACTTTGTTTCCGGTTTGTCGGGTTTTCGAAAATAGAAATACTGAGATATTTGTCTCCAAATGCCCATTCTCTGCTAAGGTAATTCTATTTTAAAATTTCTTCTTTTTCCATTAGCCGCTCTAACAAAGCCATTTGGTTGCCGGCTCGCACAAAATTTTGCCCATCATATTTAGCCCCATAGTAAATATCATTATTCAGGTGATCGGTTAAAAAACGTATCGCCTGCATGTAGATCATAAACATGCCGGCATAAAAAAAATATTGTGATTCTGTGGCAGACAACTCCCTGTCCATTTCTTTTGCATAACCTTCCACAATTCCTTTATAAAAATCGTCTCGAATAGTTATTTTTTCAAAATCTTTTTCTTCCTCACTAACCGGCGAAAGATATGTTCGCATCATGTCGCCCACATCGCTGATAAAATACCCGGCCATGACTGTGTCCAGGTCGATCACACAAATTGCCTTTTCATTTTTATCAAACAACACATTGCTGATCTTAGTATCGTGGTGAGTCGCCCGTAATTTAAATTCCCGGAGATGATGGATCGAATTATAAGTAGACACTATATCGTCCTTGCGGGCTATCTGTTCAATAAGATCTTTTGACTGGCTAATTCGTCCGGCATTTCCTTCTTTTAAAGCATACTGAAGTTGCCGATAACGCAAATCAAGATTGTGGAAACCAGGAATGGTGATCTTCAATTTATTTACATCAAAACCTGAAAGCAGCCTTGTAAATTTTCCAAATTGTGCGGCCGCCTCGTATGCTTGCTGAGCTGTTTGGACTATGTCTTTTGAATGCGAACCTTCCACAAATGGGAACATGCGAAAGTATCCTTTATCTTTCATACAAATCAAGTCATCGCCATTACAGGCAACGATGGGTGTTACAAAAAGATAATCAGGAAAATTTTGCCGGAGATAGCCGGTGATCGTTCTTATATTATAAGCAATATCCTGTGGCCTTTTAAAAACGGCGTCCTGTATCTTTTGCAAGATGAAATTTCCCGCGGGAGTAATTACCTTCCATGTATGGTGAATAAGACCGTTGCCAAAAGACACTGATCTCGCGTCTTTAATTCCGTAAGCTTCAAGAACCGACTCTATCATTCCTTGATTTTTGAATATTCCCGGATATCTCTTTTGATAGTTGTTATCAATAATCATCATTCAATCCCAGCACAGGCTTCCTATACATCCATTGGCCGCCGGTAAAATCCGGGAATTCAATTGTTTGGTGGCCCAATTCGATCGAGTGTTCACTTAGCGGTGAGATTGCACTCCATGTGGCCGCATCATAAACATCCATTGGCGTTGGAAGTTTTCTTTTGATTGATTCAACAAATGCATGCACAACAAAAAAGTCCATGCCTCCATGGCCTGCTCCCTCTGTTTCTTTACTCCATCTCACCCACAACGGATGGTCATACTTGTCCAGCCACGCTTTTGCTTCATCCCATTCATCGTTTTTTGCGGACTTATCCTGTATATAGATGCTATGATTCACATCCATCCATAACCCTTCTGTTCCCTGTACGCGAAAACCAAGTGAGTATGGCCTGGGGGAACTGGTATCATGTTGTAATAATATCGTTTCACCATTAGCGCAATCAATCGAAGTAGTGACAACATCTCCCAACTTAAATCGCACTTTTGCGTTTGGATGATTTTCACCGGCCAGTTTTACAATATAGTTGTGTAAACCTCTCGTTTTTGAGGAAAAGGAACAAAGCGAAAGAAACCTGTTCCCACGATTAATGTTAATATAATTTGCAAGCGGCCCCACACCGTGCGTGGGATAAAGATCGCCATTCCTATGCACGGAGTGATTGGTTCTCCACCTTGCTTCGGAAAATCCTTTTTCACCAAACTCAACGCCATGGCCGTAAGGGTTGACACCGTCGTTGAATTTTACATCGCGCAAATCGTGCTGGTAGCCACCTTGTAAATGTATTATTTCACCAAACAATCCCTGGCGCACCATATTCAACACGGCCATTACATCGCGCCGATAGCAAACATTTTCCAACATCATCACATTCGCATTATTTCTTTCTGCCGACTTAACCACATCCCAATGATCCTGCAGGCTAATGCCCAAAATCACTTCAGTAGCAACATATTTTAAACCGGCATCCAGAGCGCCCATGACCATGGGTTTGTGCCATTCCCACGGCGTGGCAATAATAACACCGTCAATTTTTTCTTTTTCCAATAAATTCTTCCAGGCATAGTTATCGCCCGTATAAACCTGGGGCATTTTCTTGCCACTTTTTGTAATAAGATCTTTTGCCATACCCAGCATCCGGCTATCCACGTCACAAATTGCCACCAGGTCTACATCACTCCTTCGCAGTAAAAGTTCCAAATGATTTTGACCTCTTAATCCGGTACCCAATAACGCCATGCGTACTTTGCTGTCATCATTGCCGGCAAAAATTTTCATAGCCGGAATCGCGAGTGCCGCAGTTGCCATTGCAGTTGTTTTGACGAATTCTTTTCTATTCATAAAATGATTATTAAAATGAGGGTTTAAATGTAAAGACATTCTTTACATTAACTACGTGCAAACGGTTGCGGATTTAATCGAAACAACTATTTTTGCCGTCCACCAGGGGAATTAGCTCAGCTGGCTAGAGCGCTTGCATGGCATGCAAGAGGTCGTCGGTTCGACTCCGATATTCTCCACGCTAAGCGAGTCGGCAGTCGTCGGAATTACGGCCAATAAAATTGCATACAGTCAACAGCTTTTTTTGCAGGCGATATCTATCGTGCACCATATCTTACATGCATAAGAACAAATTATTTTATTCACCATTGGCTGTCGATTGGGACTGGAAATTGACGATCATTTATTGACTATGGACTGTGGACAGTCGACTGCCGGTCGCCGACTGTGGACGCTGACGCGCGTCTCGCCAATAACGAATATATTTGCACGCCACTCCGAACCGCCAGATAAATTGCTAACCATTCTGAGGAGTTCGATTCATGAAAATAAATTTAGCGCTTATACTTTCCATTGTAGTTGCCGTGGGCCTCGTAGCCGTCGTATTTACAGCATTTCAAATCTCATCTGAACGTCAAACCCTGAACACTGAGCTGGCTGATAAGACCATACATAGTTCCGAAGATTTTTTTCGTTCTCATTTAAAAAGCCTGCAGGAAAGCGACAGCATTTCCATAAAGAAAGTCAACGATAATGTCATTGGGCAGTATGGATTCAGTGCTATGAATATTTATTATAATAGTGACAGCTCACTTTCTATTAATGATT
>DASXOT010000536.1:0-4782 GCA_036494065.1 Chitinophagaceae bacterium | reverse complement strand
AGCGTATTCTTTTATTTTTTCTAGTTCTACGTCCCGCATATTACCCTGGGTTTTTCCTTTTTTGCCGATGAGTTCTTCGATATGAACAGGCTCGTATCCCAGGTACTTTGCGCTCAGCATATCCATACTCCTCTTTCCGTCAGGCTCGATAACATAATGAGCGAGCATTGTATCAAAAATTTTTCCCTTCAGTTCATACCCATACCATTTTAATATCAACAAATCGTATTTTAAATTTTGACCCACCCAAACCTTTGTTTCATCATTAAACAAACCGGAAAAATGAGCAAGGATCTCATTCGTTCGCGTTTGATCTGAGGAGCAAGGAATAAAATAGCCTTCGCAAGGTTTTACGGAAAAGCTAAATCCCACCAGTTCTGCATCATTTGCATCAATACCGGTAGTTTCTGTATCAAAGCAAATCTCGTCGGAACTCATCAATTCCTTAACAAGAGCTTTAATCGCCTCGTCATCTTCGATAGCTCTATAATCGTGCGGACAGTTATGAATATTCTTATCAACTTTCAATACGGCATCAGAAATTTCTTCTATCACTTCTTCAATCACTTCCTCAGTTTTCTGGTTCTTTGCCTTTTGGGATTGAACTGCATTTCCAAATAAGTCTGTTTGAACTCCGGCAGGTGCTGCAGCAAATGAAATATTTTCATCTCCCAATATTCTTTTGCTCAGCGTTTTAAATTCCAGTTCAGTGAAGACATCCGTAAGTTTTTCCCTGTTCCAGTCTTTCAGTCTGAAATTCTCTTCATGAAATTCAACTGGTACCCTTGTAATAATCGTAGCCAATTTTTTCGACAACAATGCATTTTCCCTCCCAGCTTTTATCTTTTCGCCCAATGCTCCTTTTATTTTATCCGCATTGTCCAATACATTTTCCAATGTGCCATATTCAATCAATAATTTGCAGGCAGTTTTTTGCCCTACACCGGCGATACCGGGAATATTGTCCACCGCGTCTCCCATCAATCCTAAAATATCAATTACCTGCTCAACAGATTGAATACCCCATTTTTCACAAACCTCTTTAGGACCCATTATTTCTACATCCCCGCCCTGGTATCCGGGTTTATATATCTTGACGTTTTCCGAAACAAGTTGACCATAGTCTTTATCGGGCGTCACCATGAAGACTTCATATCCTGCTTTCTCAGCCTGTTTACAAAGAGTTCCAATCACATCGTCGGCTTCATACCCATCTACTTCCAGTATAGGTATATTAAAACCCTGGATAATTCTTTTTATATCTGGCAGTGCCGAAAGAATATCCTCAGGCGCTTCCTGCCGGTTGGCTTTGTATTCCTCAAAATCGGTATGACGTTCTGTAGGTGCTGCAGTATCAAAACACACCGCCATGTGCGATGGTTTTTGATTATTGATCAACTCCGTTAGTGTATTGGTAAATCCAAACTGGGCATTTGTGTTTTTGCCCTTTGAAGTCAGACGAGGACTTCTTATCAGTGCATAATATGCTCTGAAAACGAGTGCCATTGCATCTAAAAGAAAAACTTTTTTTACCATTGGGCGAAGATAAGCCCATTGAAAACCCTCGCCAAGAGGGTAAAAATTTAATACCCGCTTAAAAAAGCCAAACCCCGGACATTACATCGCCGGGGTGGTTTTTGTTATTAATGGTTAACTAAAAAACTGGATTAGTTAATAGAAAGTTTTTGGCTTTCCTGGCTTTTTTCTACAGCCGGCTGTGTAATTGAAGCTGATGTTTTTGCATTCAGGTATTTGTCTGCATCCTGAACAGGAACAGTTCCGCTTACAATAGCAGTATTTGCTTTTACAGGCGCGGACTCAACCATAGATTTGTCTTTGTGAATAAAATTGAGATAGAGAGCGAAAAATAAAAGATTAAACGCAAAGAAGTTTACAATTTTACGGATTCGACGTTTCATGGTACTGGATTTTAGATTTTCTAATTGGATGAATGACTTTCGAGTACTAAAATAAAAACGCGTTTACATATATGCAAGCCATTGTGATTAAAACATTTGAAATCCAGCAGAAACACTAAGAGAAAACTCGTAGAACTACGAGCAATAATTATTTTTTCATTTTTTCCAGCTCTTTTTGGAGCCCGAACATTTCATCCCGTAATCGTGCTGCTTCCATAAAATCAAGATCACGCGCTGCCTTTTCCATTTCTTTTTTGACTTTTGAAATTGCCTTTTCTATTTGGGGAATGGTTTTGTATTCGGCCTGTTCTTCTGCCGCCGCAGTTACAATATCTTCATCAGCTGAGATGGCATTAGGGTTTTTAGGATCGAAGCCTTTTATATCCAATACCGAGGTTTGAGCAAATACATGTTCCCTCGATTTTTTTACTGTTCGGGGTGTAATTCCGTGTTCAATGTTGTAGGCAACTTGCTTTTCGCGGCGACGATCGGTTTCATCGATCGTCTTTTGCATGCTTTCAGTCATGGTGTCGGCATAAAAAATAACAAGTCCATCCACGTTTCTTGCCGCACGTCCTGCAGTTTGCGTTAAGGATTTTTCGTTCCTCAAAAATCCCTCTTTATCGGCATCCAATATCGCCACTAGTGAAACTTCAGGAAGATCTAAACCTTCTCTTAATAAATTCACGCCCACAAGCACATCTATTTCTCCCAGTCGTAATTGCCGGAGGATTTCTATTCTTTCCAGGGTGTCAACTTCACTATGAATATACTTTGATTTTATATTGATACGATGAAGATATTTGTCCATTTCTTCCGCCATTCGTTTTGTCAATGTAGTTACCAAAACCCTGTCACCTTTAGTTACACGTTTATCAATTTCATCCAGCAAATCGTCGATTTGATTTACACTGGGTCGGATCTCTATCGGCGGCTCCAGCAATCCTGTTGGCCGAACAACCTGCTCCACTACAACACCACCCGTTTTTTCCAGTTCGAAATCATCGGGAGTGGCTGAAACAAAAATGACCTGACTCAGCATACTTTCAAACTCATGAAAGTTCAACGGGCGATTATCAAGCGCAGACGGCAGCCGGAATCCATAATCCACCAGGATCAATTTTCGGCTTCTGTCCCCACCATACATCCCACTTACCTGTGGAACTGTCTGATGGCTTTCGTCGATTACACAAACAAAATCTTTTGGAAAATAGTCAAGCAGGCAGAATGGTCTTGTGCCGGGATATCGCCTGTCAAAAAATCTTGAATAATTTTCAATGCCATTACAGTAGCCGAGTTCACGGATCATTTCTATATCAAATTCAACTCGTTCCTTCAATCTTTGCGCTTCGATAAGTTTACCAACTGACTTAAAATATTCTGTCTGGGCACGCATTTCATCCTGGATCTCGTAAATTATTTGCTGCAACATATCCTTTGGTGCGAGGTAGAGATTAGCAGGAAAGATGGCCGCGTTTTCCATTACCCCAAGGCGTTTGCCTGTGACCACATCAAAACTTTCTATTTCTTCGATCTCGTCACCAAAGAAAATGATGCGGTACCCATAATCAACATAGGGGAGATTGATCTCGACGGTGTCCCCTTTTACCCTGAACGTTCCTCTTTTGAATTCAAGTGTCGTTCTGTTGTATAGGGAGTTTACCAGTGAGTGTAAAAAACCCTGGCGCGAAATTGTCTGACGTTTATTGATCCGAACAATGCCATTCTCAAAATCTGCTGGATTACCGATACCATAGATACAGCTTACCGAGGCCACAACAATGATATCTCTCCTTCCGGATAACAACTGTGCAGTGGCCTGCAACCTGAGTTTATCCAGTTCTTCATTGATTGAAAGATCTTTTTCAATGTACACATCGCTCACGGGCATATATGCTTCCGGCTGATAATAATCATAATAAGAAACAAAATAACCAACCGCATTATCTGGAAAAAATTGTTTGAACTCCCCATATAACTGCGCTACCAATGTTTTGTTGTGAGTCAGAACAAGCGTAGGCCTTTGCACATTTTGAATAACGTTTGCAACGGTAAAGGTCTTGCCGCTGCCTGTAACACCTAAAAGTGTCTGGTATCTTTCGCCATTTAATATCCCGTCAGTAAGCTGTTGGATAGCCTCCGGCTGATCGCCGGCGGGTTGATATGGAGCATGAAGTGTAAAAGGCATATTTCTTAGAGAGCCTGCAATTTACTGAATGAAGCAATCATTCCAGTAGCTTCACCCAAACATAATCATCGATGATTATGCCATTTTTTACAGCGCCCTTTTTCCGGATACACTCAAGGTAAAAACCATTTTTTTCCAACACTTTCATTGAAGCCTTATTATATTCAAATACTTCCGCATAAATTCTAACAACATCAAAATTCTTCTGTATGTAATCGATCAATTGACCAATGGCTTCCGTAGCAATGCTCTTTCCCCAATATTGTTCGTCGATAAAATATCCAATTTCTGCTGTTTTTCTATAGACATCATCCCGAACCGTAAACCCGATACTACCTGCCATCTTGTTTTCAGTCTCAATGCAAAACGTGGTAACTCTTTCTTGCTTCTTCACTTTAGCCAGCCATTTCTTCGCATCTTTTTTTGTATAGGGATGAGGTAATTGATCCCGCACATTATCCCAGATCTTTCTGTTGTTGGCAATCCTGGCGAGATTCTCAGCATCTGATTTTTTCCATTCCCTGAGAATTACTTTCATGAAGGGATTTTCCTTTTTGTATATAAAGAATAATCGGGTAGAATTAGTTCATATTCCTGGTGCATGAGCGGCGAAGTCAATAAGAAATCGGCAGTAGCCCTGTCACAGGCGATCAATATATTATAAGTAACTGCAAC
>DASXOT010000535.1:0-1808 GCA_036494065.1 Chitinophagaceae bacterium | reverse complement strand
CTTGGCTCATTGCGGCCTACTGATTGGGTCGTGCAGCTTTCAGCCTCCCGCAGCTATTTGCAAAAATGGAATTATGGCTTTACGATGAAGTTTATTAATTCAAACTATGGCTTGTACAGGTCAAATGCCATTGCGGTGGATGCAGGGGTTTTATTTCACGATTCGGCAGCTTTATTTTCCGCTTCAATAGTGGCTAAGAACATGGGCATGCAGCTAAGGAAATATGAGGAAGGCGCTGTTGAGGATTTGCCCTTTGACCTCGTCGCAGGTATCTCAAAAAAACTGGCCAATGCTCCATTCGGTTTTTCCATCACGGCCGATCATCTTCACGAATTTGATATTCGGTATAATGATACCACGTTCAATAATGATAATGATTTCGGACCCTCCAACAATACGAAGAAATTTACGTTTGACAAGATCTTTCGCCATTTTGTACTTGCTTCTCAAATTTATATCGGCAACTATCTTGAAGTGTCACTGGGATATAATCACCTTCGCCGCGAGGAGTTGAATATTGACAACGGAGGCAATGGCCTAAATGGTTTCTCCGTTGAAGTAGGGGCACTGTTCAATAAAATTCAGATCCGGTATGCAAGGGCCTACTACCAAAATAATATCGCTTACAACCAACTCGGGCTGAATCTTCAATTAAACAAATATTTCGGACTTGGAAAATTTGGAGAGCGAATTGGTTGGTAGTGAAACTCATTTGTCCTTGAGAAAACACGTAGAATCCTTTAACAGCGGGAAAGATGTTTTAAATAAGTGGTTGAACAAGACTCTGAATTCGTTCACGTTTGAAATAGCAGGGGCAAACCATTTCTGATCGGTAAATGAAACATATACTGCATTTTGATTGCGGAAATGATAGGATTCAGGCTGATCTGTTCGAAAGCCATGGTCGCCCATTAAAACAATCACGACCGGTCTTTTGGCATTGCGGATAATGCTCATTACAAGCTGTTTTATTACTTCATTGGTCTTGGGAAGGTATTCGAGATAAAAAGCGGGAGATGGGTGACTATGCTCTTCGATAAGTATTTTTTTATCGGTCACCCTGCCGTTTTTATTATAATAGAAGGGTGGATGAGGCATTTCGATATGGCTGTAAATAAATCTTGGTTGTTGAGACGGCATGGTTGATTCTGCAAGAGTGCTTTTAATTATTTTTTCATTGTTGTTATCGGTGGCATAGATTAGGTCCTTGCTCAGCCAGGGTATTTCAAGTTTCCCAATCAATAGATGATAGAAAAGATCTTTTTTGATGCGGCTAACAAAAGTCTGAGCAGTGATCAATTTAGTTTTTAGAGGTAAAAAATCTTCCGTAACCGGGCTGGGGTTTTTGTCGAGATCAAAAATGGAATAGTTAACGATGTTGTATCCCAGCGACCGTAACAGTGAGCAAGCCGTATTATTCTTGATGCTTGCGAAGCACGAGGTATAATCTTTGACAGTACAGGCCTTCGGATTCGGGATATCGAGATAATTCATATTTAACGTCGAAGCCATTGAAAAGGGCGTGAAATTGTAATTACTCCTACTGTATGGCTGAATGCTAAAACCCTGTTTTAGCAAAAAGCTGTCAAGGTCATTATTATCATAATTCCATAATTCTTTTAATGAAGAGCTACTGCTGTACTCGTCAAAAAGAAGAAAATAAATATCTGGTTGTATGCATGTATCGCAACGCAATGCCAGGTTAGAGACAACAGGCAATTTTTTTCGCTTTGTTATCAACCAACTTCCATCAATGAGAATTAGCACGCACAATAATATATTCAGGTAAAAGATGAGTCTACCAAATG
>DASXOT010000534.1:0-2553 GCA_036494065.1 Chitinophagaceae bacterium | reverse complement strand
GAGAAAGAATTGCAAGCCCTGTTAAAAGAAAATGAAAAATTGAAAAGAGAAATGCATCACGTGCTCAATAGAGAAAGACATGAGCAACAAGTGGAAGTTTTAAAGCAGCAGAATAAAATATCTGAAGAACGCATCGTCTATCTAAAGGATATGGAAAGAAAATTAAAACAAATACTAACCGAGTGGAAAAAAGAAGAGAATAAGAACAAGGTGATCAAAGATATCCAGGCGCTGTTGTTTAAAAAAAATGAGCAGAGAACGCTTAATAAAATGCAGAAAAAAATTGACTCGAAATTTGAACAGGTAGGGGGCGAAATACAAAAAGGAGACAAGGTAATGATGAAGAAAAATCACCAGGTTGGAACGGTGATAGAATTACGAGGTAAAAGAGCGGTGGTGCAAATCGGGTTGTTACCCATGCAAGTTGAGTTAAATGATCTTATTGTAGTAAAAGAAAAGGAAAAGGAGGGTTAAGGCAGGTGGATGGTATAATTGTTGCCGTTCCTGGAACAAATCTGGTCTATGAAAAGCACCTTACTTACTGCAGTATATGTTGTTCTTACAATGGCTTTGGTTTTTTTATCGTTTTTCTTCCTGTCATGTACAAAAAAAGAAGTTTCAATTGATCAGCCAAAAGCGCCTGGCAATAATCAGCAACCGGCGAATTCCTGCAACGCTTCTAAATCAGCCGTTGAAAATATCCAAATCTTTCCTTCAGACAATCCCTGGAACCAGGATATTTCAACTGCGCCTATTGATCCAAACAGCAGCCAGATACTTGCTAATTTTTCAGGTAGTCCCGTAAAAACAGATTTTGGAAGCGGTACCTGGGATGGAGCGCCAACTGGTATCCCTTTTATCGTAGTTTGTGGTGACCAGCAAAAAATCAATGTCAACTTCACTGATTACGGCGATGAAAGTGATGCCGGCCCTTATGCTATTCCGCTAAATGCGCCCATTGAAGGAAACGGAAGTGGCGACTCTCATGTAATTTCAGTTGACATGCAAAATGGTGTCTTATACGAATTATTCAATGCTCGCGCCAATGGCGATCATTGGGACGCTTCATCGGGCGCGATCTTCAACCTCAATTCAGATCAATTGCGACCGGACACATGGACTTCGGCTGATGCGGCAGGCCTTCCGATCTTTCCCGGTCTTGTTCGATATGATGAAATTGCTAAAGGAGAGATTGATCATGCTATTCGCTTTACATTGACCAGCTCTAATGTAAAGCCCGCTTATATTAACCCTGCCCGTCATAAAGTAAACAGCAGCGGCGGACAATACTCGCTGCCATTTGGAGCGAAAATGAGATTGAAAGTAAATTTTGACATCAGTTCTTATTCTGCTACAAACCAGGTTATTTTAAAAGCATTTAAAAAATACGGGCTGATCCTGGCGGATATTGGAAGTAACATGTATGTGAGCGGCTCGCCCGACGAACGATGGAATAATGATGAACTTCGTCAACTGTTACAGGTAAAAGCTTCCGATTTCGAGGTAATAAAATTCAACAATTGATTACGAATCTTTTTTATTTAGGGATAATCATTCTCCACCAACGGTTTCATGTGAGGTTACCTGTTGAAGTGTATGTAGTCATTCAGATGATTAATCGTCTCTTGTTGTGATAGAATGGTTTGTTTTACCACGTCGCTGATCGAGATAATGCCGGAAAGCCTGTCATTTTCAAACACAGGGAGATAGCGGATATTTTTCTCAGTCATAAGTTGCATACAATGTTCTACGCTATCTTCTGGTCTTACAGGAGGAAGATCAGTGCTCATGATTTCTGCGACTTTCGTATCGTGTGAGTTCTTGCCTTTGAGGATCACTTTGCGGGAATAGTCCCTTTCCGTAATAATTCCCAAATACTCACCGGCATCCATGATAAGAACGGAACCGATATTTTTTTCCGCCATAATTTGAAGCGCATCTATGACGGGTGTATCGGGCGGAACAGCGATAGCCGAGACGCCTTTGCGGGCAATGATGTCGGAAACTTGATTCATGGCAAGCCAAATTTGATTGGTTGTTAATTTAAGAAAAGATAAGCCACTGACAAAACATTTTTTATTCTTGTTATCTTGCAAAGCCGCAATGGAGCAAAAACCCGCAACAATCAAAGAGATCGCCAAACGATTAAATGTATCTGTGTCAACAGTATCAAGGGCGCTTCACAATCATTCCAGTATCGGGTTGCATACGAGAATGCAGGTTAAAAAGCTCGCGACCGAATTAAACTATGAGCCTAACCAGACGGCTATTTCATTTAAGAAGGGCAGAACATTTACAATCGGCGTGATCCTGCCCAATTTGGGCGAAGAGTTTTTTTCAATGGCGATTAATAGTATAGAAGACACGGCGTCGAAAAACAATTACACAGTATTGATTGGTCAGTCACACGATGATAAAGAAAGAGAAAAGAGGATTGTGGAAACAATGCGTAAACATCGAGTTGACGGCATTCTTGTCTCAATATCAAAAAACACGGATAGCTTTGAACATTTCGACGATTTGAAAAAATACCGGATACCTGTCGTTTTGTTT
>DASXOT010000533.1:0-7959 GCA_036494065.1 Chitinophagaceae bacterium | reverse complement strand
CAGGGTTAGCGAAGAAGGAGATTACTTCAAATGTTCCTGCATGGCTCTTGGATAATCAGCCAACGCTACCTCCGAATCACCAATTTCCGGATGCCATAGTTTTTCCCATTCAAAGCTGTAATATCCTTTATATCTATGTTTGCGTAAAATATCGATAGCTTCAAAGATAGGCACCTCTCCTTTTCCCATTAATACATAGTGAGGTACACCATCAACTAGTTTTGCATCTTTTATATGAGTGTGATGAATATAATTTTTTAGCCGATCATATACTTCTGCGGGAGGCTCCTTAGTGATAGTCCACATATTTGTAACATCCCATACGAGCCCCACCTTCGGATTATTTACTGTATCCATGATCTGTTTTATCAACGCGCTCTCCACTACTTCACCATGTGTCTCCATGAGTACTGTTACATTGGTGCTTTTGGCGTAATCGCCTGCTTCTTGTAAGCCTTTCACGATCAGGTCAATTGTTGCATCACGATTCTCCTTTGGCATTTTATTGGGGAATACGCGTATAAATGGACAATTCAATTGCTGGGCCAGGTCGATAACACGCTTTGCCTCATCCAGGTTATTCTTTCTTTCTGTAGCGTCGCTATGATGCATTTCGGCAGAGGAACCCAGGTCGACAAACTCGAGATTTTTTTCCTTCATTAATTTCATAGTGGAGGCGATGTTCGCGCCGCTATTAAATTCCTTGCATTTTGTAAGATCCATTTGTTTTTGAATGCCTCGCATTTCAATACCATCATAATGATTATCGGCCGCAAAACCCACGATCTTTTCGAATGGCCATTCGGGGCATCCCAGTGTAGAAAATGACAATTTCAATTTTTCGTTTTTGAAATCAAATAAATCACAGGTCATGGCCATCGCAAGAATACTCGTTGACGTTTTGATAAATTGCTTGCGGGAAGTTTGTGGTTTCATGTGCGCAATTTAAATCAATTCTTCCTGGTTATGCTTAGAAAAGAGCCTTTCGCCATTCATGCAATTTTCATTGCAGCGGGGCCGTAATGAGCCACAGAGGCACTCACTGCAGCGTGATCGAAATCGGTTAGAATGGCCACCTCATTTCAAATTTTCAAAAACCTCGTGGCGAGTTGAAGAATTTTGTCCACCTTTTGTTTATCTAATTCTAAAAATTTGGCGGGTGCCACCGGCTCAAGTGTATAATCATTCATTTGCAACTGCCACCATCCTACATTTTTCCAATTGCCTAATTTATAGCCCACATTTTTATAGGTCGCAAAATATTCAAAGCCCATTTTTTCATGGAAACCAACGCTTTTTTCATTGGGTAAATTAATAACCGCATATAAATTTCGAAAGCCTTGTTGCCACAAGATATCGATGAGCGCAGTGTACAAAGCCCTTGCAACTCCCGTTCTTTGATAATCATCATGAACATAAACAGAACTCTCAGCACACCATTGATAGGCTATACGTTCCCGATATCGGGCCCCATAGGCATAGCCCGCTACAACACCATTTATTTCGCAAACGAGCCAGGGCCAATTTTTCAGATAGGATTCGATCCTTTCCTTAAACGCATCAACAGTGGGAACTTCCGTCTCGAAAGTGAAAGAAGTGTTTTCAATATAAGGAGCATAAATATCCAAAATCGGAGTTGCATCAGATACGGTGGCTATTCGGATCATGCTCATAAATTATTTTACCCAGTAAATTTTGCTGCAATTTAATCCTTGCATAATAATGCCGCACCAAATACGCCGGCACTATCTCCTAAAACAGGCTTACAAATGGGTGTAGTTAGCTTTCCATTATTGAACACATATTTTTTTATGCGCTCATACCCTTCGGTATATAAAAGATCAAGATTCCCTACCCCTCCACCGATGACAAAAAGATCTGGATCGATAATATTTACCAATACAGATATAGCCTTGCCGTAATTTTCAAGCAGTCTTTCGATAGTCGCTGTAGCAAGCGGATCATTCCCCTCTAAATGTTTTTGAAGTATCTCTTTTAAAGTCGAAACATTCCCGCTGACTCTTTTATAATAAGCCTGCAAGCCCGGGCCGGAAATAACTTTTTCAACGCAGCCCCGTTTGCCACAATAACAGGGATCACCATTTTCTTCAAGAATGTTATGACCCCATTCACCTCCTAAGCCATGACGACCTTCAATGATTTTCTTATTTACGATCAAACCGCCTCCAACACCAGTTCCCATGATAACACCAAAAATGACATTTGCATCCGGATAATCTTTTCCTGAACCCATCAACGTTTCAGCCAATGCAAAACAATTGGCATCATTCTCCAGCTTCAACGGCACTTCCAGTGTTTTCTCCAGGTCAACTTTCATTGGCATGCCATTCATGCAAACTGTATTACAGTTCTTCATCAATTGTGTTGAAGGCTCTAATACGCCCGGGGTAGCGAACCCAATTTTAGATGGCTTTTCTGAAATCTCCTTACAAACCTCGTCAACCAACCTTTTAATCTGGGACAGTATGTGAGGGTAGCCCTGATCGGCCTCAGTAGCAATACGTTTTCGGATGACTGTATTGTGATTTGAATCCAGCACAGCGCATTCAACCTTTGTGCCCCCAAGGTCTATTCCCCAAAGTTTGGTATCGCTCATCATTGATATATTATTGAATGATGGAATGATGTAATAGTAATTTAATCAATCTTATTCAACACCCCGCACGCGCATTTCGATTGTATAGACAGACCCGGATGCTGTAATAAAAAGAAGGTTCTTATTTCTGCCTCCGAAACAAAGATTGGCAGTCCATTTTTCCGGGACTTCAATGGTTTCAATCTTCTTCCCCGTTTTATCATAAATAATAACACCATTGCCCGTTAAGTAAACATTCCCCTGTTCGTCCAGGGTCATTCCATCTGAACCCTGCTCGCAAAAAAGTTTTTTATCGGCAAGCGTTCCATCGCCGTTTATCTTGTATTGGTAAGTTTTATTGCCTTCAATATCTGCCACGTACAAATATTTACCACCAGGAGTGCCTACAATTCCATTCGGTTTTTGTAAGTCATCCGCCACCACGATGGGTTGCTTCTTACCCTTTGGCAAATAATACACTTTTTCACCTTTAATGTCGGGTGAAGTCCTGTCCCAGTAAGGCCGTTGATAATAGGGATCGGTAAAATAAATTCCACCCTTCAAATCTTCCCAAAGGTCATTGGGGCCATTTAAACGATGGCCATCGAAGTCCTTTAAAAGAACAATAACTTTTCCTTTGGGGTCAATCGACCATAGCTCATCTTTCTCATCAGCACAAGTCAACAGGTTTCCATTGTGATCGAAATAAGTGCCGTTCGATCTTCCCGCTTTATCCATAAAAACAGAAAGCTTACCATTGATGTCATATTTCCAAATTTTATCATTGGGTTGATCTGTAAAAAAAACATTTCCCTTTTTATCAACGGAAGCGCCTTCTGTAAAACTAAATTGATTCGATACCAGTTTTAGTTTAGCTCCTGCTGCGACAAGGCTGTCGTCAAATTTATTTGTGTTATCTACAGGCATACGTTTTTTATTGAATGATGATGTCAATAAAATAAAGGAACAAAGTGCAAACGAGTTTACGATTTTCAACATAACCTTGATTTAGATTCAAAGGCAAAATTCATAAAAAGCTATGAGCTGCGGGCTTTTCTAAAATTAAAGATTGACAAATAACCGAACTTAGTCGGCCTAATAATTATTTTCCATTTTCCATTTTGTTGTTACAGAAATTGATTAATCACTAACACACCCAGCAATCCCATTACACTTACTATTGTTTCCATGGCCGACCAGGAGCGAAAAGTATCTTTGAGCGAAATACCAAAATACTCCTTAAACATCCAGAAACCGCCGTCGTTAACATGAGAACAAAAAAGGCTACCCGCACCAATAGAAAGGACTACCAGGTTGGGATCGACATGTGTTTGCATTGTCAGCGGATAAATAATACCTACCGCCGTCAGACCTGCTACTGTAGCCGAACCCAGGCATAGGCGAAGTACGGCCGTTACGATCCATGCCAGCAATAAAATCGGTAAATGCCATTCCTGTAAAACCGCAGCGATCTCGTTGGCTGCCCCGCTATCGACAAAAACCTGTTTTAAAATTCCTGCGCTTCCAATAATCAATAGTATCATTGAAATATCCTTTACAGCCTCCACGTATGCACTCATTACCTGCGTTAATGATCTTCCTAAAAAAATGCCCAGTGTATATGTTGCAATGATGATGGTTATCAGCATAACCAGGTCTGGTTCGCCCAAAAAAGCTATTATATTTTTCACATTACCATTGCCTGCAAAAATATTGGTACCAAGAGTTGTCAGGGCAATCATAATTACCGGGAGCAAAGAAGAAATAAAACTGTTGAAGGCTCCTGGCAACTTATCCTCGGGAATCGCGTGCAATGAAAATAATTTTGTAGGGTTGGCGTGAATACTTTTCAACGTTTTTGCATACAGTGGCCCCGCAACGATCACAGCGGGGATCGCAATCATGATCCCATAAAAAAAAGTTTTCGCCATATCGGCGTGCAATTGAGTGAGCAATGCCATCGGGGAAGGATGTGGAGGCAAAAATCCATGCATTACAGAAAGTGATGCCAGCATTGGAAGACCCACATACACAGCAGGCAATTTATAACTATAGGCAACAGAAAAAATGATCGGAATAAGCAGCACGAAACCTACATTATAAAACAGCGGTATGCCGACAATAAACCCGGTGAGACTCATCGCCCACGATAATTTTTTAATTCCGAATGCCTTTCGAAGTGTGTGAGCGATCTTTTGTGCAGCACCACTTTCCGCAACCAGTTTTCCCAACATGGCACCTAAGGCAATTACAACTACGAGAGATCCCAGTGTATCGCCCAATCCTTTGTCAACAGATTTTGCAATGTTCCTAACCGGAATACCAAGCAGCAATCCTGCCACGATCGAAACCACCAAAAAAGCAAGAAATGGATTGACCTTTCCCCAAGTTATTAGAAGGACAAGAAATGCTATGCAGATGGCAAGAATGAATAAGGTCATCTTTATTTGTCTTTGAAAATAATGGCTGAATGAGTGATCAGTGATCAGTGATGAGAAAGTTCATAACTCATCACTCACTACCGATTATTCATCAATGTGAATCCCTGCTCACCCTGTCTCCCGATTTACCAACTAAGAAATCAAGATCAGCACCTTTGTCTGCCTGCAACACATGCTTCACATATAAATTCACGTAACCTCTGCCGGAGGCATTGTCTTGTTTTTTCCAATCTTTTTTTCTTTTCAAAAGCTCTTCATCAGAGACTTCCAAATGAATTCTGCGATTATGAACATCCAACTCCATTATATCTCCATTTTGCACCAATGCAAAATTTCCACCGATCGCAGATTCAGGTGAAACGTGTAATACTACGGTTCCATAGGCAGTGCCACTCATCCTTCCGTCGGAAATGCGTACCATATCCGTAATGCCCTTATCCAATATTTTTTTTGGCAACAACATATTTCCTACTTCGGGCATGCCGGGATAACCTACAGGTCCTACATTTTTTAAAACCATCACGCAGGTTTCATCAATATCGAGATCGGGATCATCGACTCTTGCATGATAATCTTCAATATTTTCAAAAACAACGGCTCGTCCGCGATGTTGCATCAGCGAGGGTGTTGCTGCCGAAGGTTTTATTACGGCACCATTCTCGGCAACATTTCCTTTTAATACAACAATACCCGCCTGTTCTATAATAGGATTGTCGAATGGATAAATAACTTCACGATTATAACAAGCGCAGGTATCTTCAACATTTTGTTCGTGGCACTTGCCAGTCACAGTGATTACATCTTTGTGCAATAATGCTCGCAGTTCATGCAGTATCACAGGTAGTCCGCCTGCATAATAAAAATCTTCCATCAAAAATTTACCTGACGGCATCAGGTTCAATAATAAAGGTATATCGCTGCCTAATTTGTCAAAGTCGTCAATGTTTAATTCAACACCAATTCTGCCTGCAATAGCGGTGAGGTGAATAATAAAATTAGATGAACCGCCGACGGCGGCATTGACCATGATGGCATTTTCAAAAGCCTTTCTTGTCAATATCTTTGACATTCGCAAATCTTCACTCACCATTCCCACTATTCTTCTTCCCGATAAATGAGCCAATACTTTTTTTCTTGAGTCTACCGCTGGTATCGCAGCCGCACCGGATAAACTCATGCCCAGTGATTCCACCATGCACGCCATCGTCGATGCAGTCCCCATGGTCATGCAATGACCAGCGCTTCTCGACATGCAGCTTTCGGCATACATGTAATCTTTGTAAGAGATCTTATCTGTCTTCAACTCTTCAGTCATCTTCCAAACATCGGTGCCGGAACCAATATCTCTTCCCTGATATTTACCATTGAGCATCGGACCGCCGGGTACAACAATAGTTGGGAGATCAACACTTGCAGCACCCATCATAGTTGAAGGGGTTGTTTTGTCACATCCGGTCAATAGCACCACGCCATCAATTGGGTTGCCGCGGATCGACTCTTCTGCATCCATGCTCGCCAGGTTTCGAAAAAGCATGGCAGTCGGCTTCAACAAAGTTTCTCCAAGAGACATGATAGGAAATTCTAAAGGAAACCCACCTGCTTCATAAACACCACGTTTCACGCAATCAGCAAGATCCCGTAAATGAGCGTTACAGGGAGTCAACTCTGACCAGGTATTGCAGATGCCGATAACGGGTCGTCCATCGAACATATCTTCAGGAAAGCCCTGGTTTTTCATCCAGCTCCGATAGATGAAACCCATCTTATCTTTTTTCCCAAACCATTCTGAACTACGGTATTTCGGCATGACATTTAATTCGATAGTGAATATATGGAATTATGGATAAAAGAATATTGATTACATGGCGGTGTAATGTTTTGAATTGTAAAAAACTCATGGAAATTCTGAGCGTGCTGAGTTCATGGTGTTAAATAACTTTCTTTGTAACTTGAAAACTGCGAGCGATTAATTACTTCAATGATTTTAAATCTATTCGTCCCGAGTCAAAGTAAATGAACAATTCGATTAAATTAGAAGATATCCAAATCAGGACCGAACTACGGCCGGGCGATATTGGGTACGTAGTTTACCTGCATGGTTTGTTATACAAGCAGGAATACAATTATGGAATCGAGTTTGAGACTTATGTAGCAGCAGGACTGGCAGGGTTTTATCAACAGTACGATCCGCAGAAAGATTGTGTTTGGATTTGTGAATATCAAAACAAGATCATAGGATTTCTGTCGCTGGTGAATCGCGGTGAAGCTGCACAGTTACGTTATTTTGTCCTGGAGCCTGCATACAGGGGAATTGGCCTTGGCAATAAATTGTTGACTTTATACATAGAATTTTTTAAAGAGAAAAAGTACAAGTCATCCTATTTGTGGACGACTAATGAATTACCTGCCTCCGCTCATTTATATAAAAAATTCGGTTTCAAACTTACGCAAGAGAAACCTTCTAATGCATTTGGAAAAGCAGTTGTAGAACAGCGGTATGATCTTGTGGAATTACAATAATGCATGAGCGTGGATTCAACACAAAGGCACAACAGGATCATAGGAGCACATAGAAATTCTTCTCACGATTCACGTCTGCAACTGCGGACTCACGTCTGAAGTTTTACGAAACTCGTATGTTGATTCTTTTATTGACTTACACGGTTGATCAAGGCGCCAATTCCGTCTATCCATATTTCTATCTCATCATCTACACGTAAGGTAAAATGATCCGGCGGCACGACGCCGGTGCCCGTCATTAAAAAAACGCCATAGGGAAAAGATGTTTCCCTGAACAAATATTCCGCTAATTCATTGTGTTTTCGTTTCATTCGATTTATGGAAATTTCCCCGGCAAAAACTTTCTCGTCATTTCTTTTTATTTCAATCCGGATCATGGTGTTCGGGTTGATGGGCGCGCCT
>DASXOT010000532.1:0-8609 GCA_036494065.1 Chitinophagaceae bacterium | reverse complement strand
TTTTCTGATACTTTTGATATAAGAACAGCAAAGGTATCGTGCCGTTATTATCGCGCAGATATCGTCTGCTGTTTATAAAAAGATTGTCTGTCGTTTGAAGAGTTCCATTAGCATTAACTTTGCTTAACTCTAGGATATTATAATAATAGAAAAAATTGCCCCAGGCTTGCAGGGTATCATTTGTTCCTACTCCATCAAAATCTTTGTCAATACCGGCCAAAGAATAATCAATTAGATAGCCGCTTGCGATTTGTGTCGGGTCCTTGTTAATCAAACCAAAGCAAGTGTCTCGCCATCTCTGACTTGTTACCAACAACGTATCTTCAATTTGTAATTGCGCCCACACTGATGGAGTCAGGAGCAATAGCAGGCCGCTGACCAAAATTTTTCTCATAGTATTTAGGTTTAAGGTTTAACAACAAATCTAGTTTGAGCACTTACAAGCGGAAAAAACTAAGTCAAAGCGGCCATCAGTTACTTTTACGGAATCAGTTGGCGATCTGTATAATGTAGCGCCAAATGTTCCGGAAATGATTTTATTGATTGTATCAAGCTTACTAATAAAAAAATGATCATTCACATTCTGGGGATTTCGAACGTATTGAATTGAACCAGGCTTGAAATATTCAAATGAAACCGAATCAATTTTTTCTCCTATCGTTTGTATTCCTGTTCCATTCGGACTGGTGAATAAAAAATACGACACAGAATTATCCGGATATTTCACACTAGCCGAAATTTCGATTGAAATTGCCGGCTTGCCAGGAACTGCATGAGAAATATTAGTAAATATTTCTCCACAAGGATCTGTGCTTAAGCCACCGCAACTAAAATGTGGAAGCCAGACGGACCCATCGATATTACAGCCAAAAATATTTTTTCCCGTTTCAGTTACTGGGGGTAATTGCTGTGAAGAGTTATCTTTGTGTTTACTACAAAGACACAAAATAATTGCAAAGAAAAGTAGACAAAAGAAGGCGGCAAATTTCATAGAAAAGGTTCGTATTGCAATTTAAAAATATTTTTACAGAATTTAAGAAATTAAAATGCCCAACAGAATAATACCTTTTCGATTCGTTTTGCTGAAGCTTCAGCGGACGAAGTAGTTCTGGTATGTAGGAGTTCGAACTGCTATGAAGAAAAGAAGGCAGATATCTTGTTAAAAGATCTTAATAATATCCTAACCCTATAAAACTAAAAAATCTTAAGGTCTTCGATATATGAAGCTATTTTTTATCGGCATTTCATCCAAAAAAACTTCAACTGCTATTTGCGGTCATTCATTCATAGTGAAGCCGCCATTATTTGTATAAGCATATAAAGAGGTGCGCCTACTTTTGGATGTTATCAGGTAACCGTTCGAACTCTGCGCTCTCCTCCTTTTATTTTAAGTATTGTTTGGATGATGCCGTTATTATAATCATGCCATTGATTTTATTTCTGTAACTGCATAGTCAGCATTATACGGCTGTAACTTCTGTACAACAGCCCTGGCAATCAGGGCCACTCTTCGTGCGATTTTGATAATAGCATGTTTGCTGTTTTTGACAGCGTGTTTGCGGTAATATTTCAGCAGCTGTGGGTCCTTCCTGATGGCAATCCACGATGCTTCCACGATCAATGGCCGTAAATACTTGTTGCAACGCGGCTGTATACCTTTTGTATATATACTTTTCCCGCTACTATGTTCCCAGGGTATTAAACCCATAAAGCTGCAATATTCTGCAGGATTATCAAACCGGTTAAAGTCTCCGATCTCAGCCAACAAGGCACAAGCTGTAATAGGACCGATGCCCGGTATAGTGAGCAGGCATTGATAAGGCTTACTATATCTAATCTGTATTTCTTTCCTTAAAACCTGTGTTATTTTTAATAATTGACCACGATGGTATACCAAATCATCAATATATCTTTTTAATGTACTTCTCCCGGCTTCGCTATTCAATTCTAAGCGACTTAACCAATCAAGCACTTTTGATGACAGGTATTCCCTGCCTTCAAAAGCTTCACCTATTTTCACTCCAAAGTATAATAGAAAACTTTTCAGCCGGTTAGTCGTTCTTGCCAGGTCTCTTACTTTAGCCTGACGGAAACGAAATAATGATCTTAGTTCCTGCCAGTCCCTGGCCATGACATAGATTCCCCGCAAATTGCCTTTTTCAAGATGAAAAGCAATTGCACTACTGTCCCGGGCATCTGTTTTATTTTTATTCTGTTTGTCAGTGAATGGAATATCAGCTGCATGAACAACGATATTATTGACTCCCGCTTTACAGAGTTCTTCGTGGATACCTGTTCCACAGAATCCCGCTTAATAAGCTGAATAATATCCGCCACCGGGATATTTTTTGTGTAAATGGTTCACCAGGATTCTCACCGAAGGAGGCCGTGAAAAATGTTCAAGATGAAGATTCAAAGAACGGATGGTAACTGACCAGAAGTTTTTATCTACGTCGATGCCGACGTAAAATTTTTGACCACTGAAGTCATCTGGATTTTGCAATTTTGTCTTGGGCATAGTGCATGGTTTTTAATTTTTAAAGATTGTGAAATGACCAGTTATCGCTTACTAAAATTATGGCGACCCATTTATTGGTGACCGCAGCTTACCTGCACTATGCTTTTCTTACATAAATACTTTTGAGTTGTAGATTTAATTTTTTTTGTAGCCATAAACAAGTTGTCTTACCATGAGACATCATTGTAAATTGAAACTCTTTTTCACCTTTTTTAGTAAAAGTTAATTTACAAAACAAGCAGAAGAAATTATTATTGAGCCCGCCGGAGGTAAGGGTGCCTGCAAGTTTATTGAGCCTCTGTCGGAGCCCTGAAAAAAGAAGTATTACAAAGCTGTTACCTGCATATAGATGAACGCCGATCAGGATTTTGGATAAAAACAAAGACGTGAAACCCACAGAGGTTACTATTAGGTTTACCAGAATAGCATTGGTAAAATTGTTTTTTCGATTACCAGGAAGACAGGGGCCGGAATAGTCCGATGGAAATACTTGAAAAGTTTAAAGGTTATCTTCAAACGGACGGATGTGGTTGGCCGGTGGGATACTGAGCAATGAGGTTTTAGCTTTGGACTTTTCAGAATAAAAAATCCCGAAACCCGGTCTGTACCGAATGTTCGGGATTCTTCAATTAGGTGTCATCCTGTATCAACCCGTCCCAGGCAAAGAGGAAAATTCATAAAACTTTCCAATACAGAAAGGAGAAACAGAATGACAAAGAATTATTTCGAATTTCGGATTAAAGATTTTCGCAGTGTAAGCTACTTCATCTTCAACCCTTCATCCGTTTTGTTAGAGAGCTATTTGTTTTTGCATCATCATTTTGCGCAGGTTAATGAGACCATAACGCATGCGACCTAATGCAGTATTAATGCTGCAGTTTGTCATAGACGCAATTTCTTTGAAGCTCATATCGGCATAGTGACGAAGAATGATCACCTCTCTTTGGTCTTCTGGCAATTGCTCCAGCATTGACCTTACGCGATCATGACTTTGACGCTTCATCATCTTAGTTTCGGCGCTATCGTCGGCGAAACTCAATACTTCGAAGATGTCTTTGTCATCACCATTTTTAATAGTTGGCGTACGTTTTACTTTACGGAAATAATCCACACAAAGATTATGAGCAATTCTCATCGCCCAAGGTAAAAATTTACCTTCTTCCGTGTAGCGGCCGCTACGCATGGTGTCAATAATTCGGATAAAAACATCCTGGAAAATATCTTCTGCAAGATATTTATCCTTGACTAAAAATAAAATGGAAGTGTAAAGCTTGTCTTTGTGACGTAATACAAGGACTTCGAGGGCTTCTAAGTTTCCATCTACGAACAGGTTGATCAGTTCGTGGTCCGTTTTTTTTATTAAAGCTTTCATAAACTCCTACAGGTTGTTTAGGTTTTGGATATTGGTTTACTCGATAAACAGTAGTTGAAAAAAGTGTACTAGAGTAGAAATTGTACGATAGGCGAGATTGATTTTTTGGTTATCATAATTCGGATATTGCAAGTTAAAAGTAGAATTATTTTTCAAAATACCAAATAAATTATTGCCGGTAAAATCGATTTTTCTGCGAAAAAATGTTAACATAAGTGCTAAATTTTTGATTTTATAAGGGTTTACATTTGCAGGTTGAAAATGGAAAGGACAATAAAAGAGAAAAAACACCCGGAAAACCCAACCGTAAATTCCGCAGGAAACATCCTCATCAAAGGCGCAAGAGTCCACAACTTAAAAAATGTTACTGTCGAAATTCCACGAAATAAACTCGTGGTAGTAACAGGGGTTTCAGGTTCAGGCAAATCTTCGTTAACAATTGACACATTGTATGCAGAGGGGCAGCGGCGATACGCTGAAAGCCTGAGCGCTTACGCACGCCAGTTCCTTAACCGGATGAACAAACCGGACGTGGACTATATTAAGGGTCTTTGCCCTGCAATAGCGATTGAACAAAAAGTAATTACACGAACGCCTCGTAGTACAGTGGGCAGCATGACTGAGATATATGATTACCTGCGACTGTTGTATGCTCGTATTGGAAAAACTATTTCGCCTGTATCAGGACGTGAGGTAAAAAAAGATGACGTAACCGATGTGGTCAGCGCCATAACTGCATTGAATGAGGGTGATAAGGTGTATATACTGGCTACATTTAAACAACATAAAAATCGTGATATAAAAGAAGAGCTGAATATTTTAGTTCAGAAAGGATTTTCGCGTGTGTATGTTCGTGAGTCGTCAAACGAAAGTCGTGAGACAGGAGAGATCCTGCGCATTGAAGAGCTTTTTGAATTATCGGATAAAGAATTAAAGCAAAAGTTGATGCCTCGCGGCGCAGGTTTCAAGATTTACATTTTGGTAGATCGCATTGTAGTAAAAAAGTTTGAAGAGGACGACAGGCACCGGCTGGCTGATTCAATTGGAACTGCTTTCTTTGAAGGAGAAGGTGATGTTTTTTTAGAAGTGCAGCAAGTCAAGGGTCAATCAAAAAATTCAATGCTTCATTTTAACAATCGGTTTGAGTTAGATGAAATGACATTTGAAGAGCCGGTTCCCAACCTCTTTAATTTTAACAATCCCTTCGGCGCCTGTCCCACTTGCGAAGGTTTTTCACAGGTGCTTGGCATTGACACCGACCTCGTAATTCCTGATAAGCGGTTGAGTGTATATGAAGGCGCGATAGCTCCGTGGAAAGGAGAGAAACTGGGATGGTGGAGGGATCAATTTGTAAAAGGCGCAAGAAAAATAGATTTTCCCGTTCACAAAGCCATAGTTGATTTGACGGCTCAGCAATACAAGACGCTTTGGGAGGGAGGAGGAAACGTTTATGGCATCAATGATTTTTTTGAAGAGGTTGAAAAAAATCTTTATAAAGTTCAATATCGTGTATTACTGAGCCGCTATCGGGGGAGAACACAATGCCCAGATTGCAAAGGGTATCGTTTACGCAATGAAGCCCTGTATGTAAAAATCGACGGTATGCATATCGGCGAGTTAAGTGAAATGCCGGTAAAATATTTAAAGGTTTGGTTTGACGAATTCGATAAAAACCTTTCTGAATTTGACAAACAAGTGGCAAAACGTATTCTCATAGAAATTCATGCGCGGATAAATACATTATTGAGCGTGGGTCTCGGTTACCTCACCTTGAACAGGCTCGCTAATTCATTAAGTGGCGGTGAAAGTCAGAGGATACAATTAACAAGAAGCCTTGGAAGCAATCTTACAAATTCCCTGTACATTTTAGATGAGCCTTCCATTGGATTACATTCGAGGGATACGAAAAATCTGATCCGTGTTTTAAAAGAACTTCGTGACCTGGGCAATACTGTTGTAGTGGTGGAACACGATGAAATGATGATGAGGGAAGCTGACCACATTATTGATATGGGTCCGCTGGCTTCTCATTTAGGAGGAGAAGTGATTGCTGAAGGTGATTATGATGAGATTATAGCAAATTCGCAAAGCCTTACTGGAAAATATTTGAGTGGCGAGTTAAAAATAGAACCACCGAAAACTGTGCGGAAATGGAATAGCAGTATAAAAGTGGAAGGAGCCCGGCAGCACAATTTACAAAATATAGATGTGGAATTCCCGCTGAACATCCTATGCGTTGTAAGTGGCGTTAGCGGGAGCGGCAAAACAACGCTGGTTAAACAAATACTCTATCCTGCATTACAAAAGATAAAGGGCGAGTTCGCAGATAAAGTTGGGTTTCATAAAGCCATCACCGGCGATATTGAAAGTATCTCACAGATTGAAATGGTGGACCAAAACCCAATCGGTAAATCGTCGAGGAGTAATCCTGTTACCTACATTAAAGCATATGATGAGATTCGTGAGTTATTTTCAAAACAGCCATTGAGCAAGATGCGTGGGTTTTTGCCCAAATATTTTTCATTTAATGTAGATGGCGGCAGGTGCGATACATGCAAGGGAGAGGGCGAGCAGATTGTCGAGATGCAATTCCTGGCAGACGTGCACCTTACCTGCGAAGTGTGCGGGGGCAAACGATTTAAAGAGGAAATTTTGGAAGTAACCTTCAAAGGGAAAAATATTTTTGACGTGCTGGAGATGAGTGTGGACGAAGCTATCCAGTTTTTTTATGAAGAAAGAACATTGGCAAAAGCCATTCAGCCCTTAAGCGATGTAGGATTAGGATATATAAAACTCGGCCAATCCTCTGATACGCTCTCGGGTGGTGAAGCGCAACGCGTCAAGCTTGCTTCGTTTCTTGGTAAAAGCAGGAGCAGCGGTAAAATTCTTTTCATTTTTGATGAACCGACTACCGGTTTGCACTTTCATGATATAAAAAAACTACTCGATTCTTTTCATGCTTTGATCGAACAGGGTCATTCCATCATCGTGATTGAACATAATATGGAAGTCATAAGAAGCGCTGACTGGATCATTGATCTTGGTCCCGAGGCCGGAGATGGTGGAGGTAAGGTTGTTTACGCGGGCAAACCCGCAGGATTGAAAAAGATAAAAGAAAGCCACACCGGTAAATTCCTGGTATAAAAAATTTAGGGCCGTCTTAGAAAAGACAGCCCGTTAAATAATCCGTACCCTATGAAAACTGTTGTGCAACTATGCAAGGGTTACAAAAGTTGCAATGTTTTATACCGTCCGTTTTAAATGCTTTGATTATTTATTGAATGCTTTTTATAATTCAATACACACGACTTCGACGCGACAAAAAAATTCAATAATGTTCAATGGAAATTGGTACGTTTTTCAGGAGATCAGTGGAGAACACAAATGTAATAGCGGGTTTTGATATCTGCAAGAATTGAAAACTTTATTTTAAAAATAATTTAATCGTAAAATCACTTGCCTATATTTTTCCTTTTGAGACAGCAATCAGTCAGGAAGATGAAAAAAATCTACTTATTGTTTTTATTTCGTTTTTCTATTTTTTGTAAGCCTAAATAACGGTGCCTTGAGTTGAATGAAAACTTTATAGTATAGTATAGGGTCGAAGAACATCAATCATTAAGAAGCTGGCAAAAAAATAAGTAGCATAAAGTCCGCTAAGAAAATAAAAGGACAAGGTTATTTCTTATCATCAAAACGTTGTGTTTCTTCTGTGACGGACTTTTGTGTCCGTGGTGTCCTTTGTTTTAATCACTTTTGAGACAACCTCTTTTTTAACTGGTTGTAGACTATCTCAGCCGGTCCAGGCTCTTTATTAATTTTTCATCTTTCCAAATTCCCCTCGCCGCCAGGAAAAGAAATAAAGGGACGGCGATAAAAATGACGGCTGCAAACGAAAGATTACCGCTGACAAACTTTTTCATTTGACCAAAATAGACAATGATATTAAGAAGAGAGATTGCCAACGCCAGGATAGTCCATCGCAACTGCATTTTACGGTCTTTATAAAGAAAAATGATTACGAGGCAGCCCGGAACAAGTGCGCCAGTGAGTATAAGTGTAGCAAGATGGGAGGATGCCGTAAGGTTCAAAAACTTACCATCAATGATCACGTTCCCGCTGTAAAATGGGAACACGAATGTCAACGCTGCCAGCAAACCGGCTACCAATAACCACAAACTTTGCAGTCGCTGTATCATAGAAATATTTAGCCAAAAATAGCAATTCGGGGCAGTTCAGGCCACGTGCGATGGATAATCTTTTCGTTTAACAAATCCCCGCCCGTGAATACTCATATTTCGGAATTAAACAAATATTGGGCTGGCAAAGTGATTTCCATAGAAAATTGCACTTGCGCTTGCATAAGTGGAATTCCTTAGATATTTTTAACCCCTGTAAATCCAGTCCTATGAAAAGAGCCTTACTATCCGTAGCCCCCTTCTGTCTTGTCCTATACGTAAGGGCTAACACTTATTATTCCACAAATAATGCAGCGCCTAATTTGACCAGTAGTTGGCACACAAGCCGTACCGGAAGCGGTTCCCCACCATCAAATTTTACGGTGGGTGATATCTTTATTATCCAGTCAGGGCAATCTTTAACAACGACCGCCAACTGGACAATCAGCGGCACTAACGGTAAACTTGTTATCGAAACAGGTGCTACACTCCAGGCAAATAATAAAATCACTGTTCCCAGTTTTGAGATCGATGGAAGCGG
>DASXOT010000531.1:0-1937 GCA_036494065.1 Chitinophagaceae bacterium | reverse complement strand
ATAGTGCCTTATAAATGCATTATGAGCAATTCGAACTTGAGCAAATGGACGGTTGAATTAATCGCTGCGCTACTTATCCTGTTATTTGTATACACGGCTTCCAGTAAACTATTAGACTTCGGAAACTTTAAAGCGCTGCTCCGGCAATCTCCAATTATTAAAAACGAAGCAATGCTTGCTTCATGGGTTTTGCCTTTAATTGAGATTGCTGTTTCCATCTTCCTGTTTATACCGCACACACGGAAAATCGGTTTTAGACTTTCTTTCATTTTGTTGTCACTATTTACGACATATGTATTCTACATGATAATGTTCGTGCCCAAACTTCCCTGTTCATGTGGCGGAGTAATTTCTAGTTTTACATGGAAGCAACATGCATATTTTAATCTGTCTATTACGCTTCTTGCTGGCATTGGATTGTGGTTATACAACAGGAATAAACTCTTTATTGCAATAAACAGGGCAAGCCGAACACCTGTATAAAACAGTAGGCGTAATCATTAGAACTAAAATTTATTTTATGAAAAAGTATTTGTTAGCAACTTTTGCAGTAGTTCTAGCTATCAGCTTAAGTGCTTTTACGAAGGAAAAGGTTTCAAAAAATGACGGTCAGACGTCTTTCTATTGGTATCAAACGGCTAGTGGTACAGGCGACCAATCAACTTATGTAAATGCTGATGTCACCTTTTATTCGGGTCCGAGTACATCCGCACCCACGGATGTCTGTCTAGCCAGTTCCTCTCATAAATGCATTGTAGGATTTACATCCGGTCAAATCAATACAATGACTCATCAGCTGAACGCTGGGGCACAAACTCCTACAAATTCGGATGGCCGTTTTAGAACAACGCAATAAGATAAGATCAAAAATCGGTCTTAGAGAGGTGGAATGCATTCCATCTCTCTATTCTTAATTTGGAGCTACTCAATTATTTTAGCTCTTTTATTACAAGCATATCCAAATACCTGGGCTCTTCGATCAGTATAAGACCCCAGGAACGTAATTCTTTCTTTAAAAGAGAAACAGAAATATTTTCGGGGTTTTCACTCCAGGACAACTTCATATTTATTTTGCTATCACAGGAAGCCTCATTCAAAAAAGGGATAGATCTAAATGAATTTTGTGATTTTATGACATTGTCTATTTCCTGATACAAAGTATTAATGGTTACATTTTCCAAATCGAGTATCACTTTACTTTCTTTGAGAATTTTTTGCAATCTTTCCACGTTGCTTTTCGTCGAACACCAATTATCTTTCAATTTGCCTTTTAAAACGAGGCACATTACTTTTCTTTTCTCAATTTTACTTTTTATATGAAAAAAACGATCTAAGTCCTGTGTCATTATTTTTTGTAATCGGTTTGAATTGGATAGGGAAACTCCGAGGCCATAAGAGAATGTGTTGCTATCTGCCCATTCAAAAAAATCTGAGTTATTATCAAAAAAAAATCTTCGACGGTTTCGCGATTCCAACAGAATCCTGCTATCTGGAATATATTTATTAGGCATCCAATCTCTGAAGGCTAGTTTATACAAACCGATGATACTGCTATTCATAGATGAGATTCCGATAACCTTATTAGAGGAAGAATCAACTTTGAACCTTGCCAAGGATGGATCACTTGTAGGCCCACCCTGTCCTCTGCCAAAATTCGTTCCGTGAATAATAAACGAATAGTAGGGTAAATATGCGGATATATTTGAGCGTTTGCAGAGCCAAGATAAGGGGTCATTAACATCTATATTTATATATTCCTGTTTGTCTTGGAATTTCACCTCTTCGCCATTGAGAAATGCATTAATATTTTTTATTGTAGTGCTTTCACCAGACGTCATTTCTGTAAACTTTTGTTCTTTGTCGATCCAAATATGAGTGGGCTGACCTGAATGAGGAAAAAGAATATTTAGTTGTGTATCGCTCATAATAATTGGTAA
>DASXOT010000530.1:0-2765 GCA_036494065.1 Chitinophagaceae bacterium | reverse complement strand
CACAAAAATATCTTCCGGCAGCTGCGGCATGCACAGGCGGTCGGCCGAGCGGTTAAAACGTACGGCGTTCTTATCCGGGCGGAATACAGAAACCGTACCGTCGGCGTGTTTGTATGCTTTTAAACCTTCAAAGAATGCCTGTCCGTAGTGCAGCGCAGAAATAGCCGGGCTGAAGCCAATCTCACCGTAAGGGACGATCTCGAAATTCTTCCATTCGCCGTCGGCATAATCGGCCACCAACATGTGGTCGGTAAAATGCTTGCCGAAGGGCAGGTTGCTAAAATCGGTCTCCGCAAGGCGGGAATTTTTCGTCTTAGTGATCTTGATGTCCAGCGTCTCAGTCATGGCCTTAGTGTATTGATAATGTAATGCCGCAAGGTACAAGTTTTGTACGATTGTTCATAGTTCATGGTTCATAGATCATAGAGAATTGGTGAGAATGACCTGTTTATGACGGGAAAGCCCTGATCATAGTTCATGGCATTGCAGATAGTCTATGAACCATTGCGAACAAAGTCTGCGCCTATTTTCATTGCACAAAGTATTTTGTAAATTTGTTTAGCAAATAGGATAAGGGAAATGGATAAAAAAGATATTAAAGTATCAAAAGATACACAGCATTTGTTACCTAAATTAAAGTCATATTCAATAGACGAAATTATGGCTGCAGGAGGAACTACGGCGTTTGCTAATAAGATGGGCAAAAGTGCACAATCCCTGATAGATCGTTTAAAAGAAATCCCCAAAGAGGATTTTCTTACTGAAGAAGAAGTCGCTGAGGCATTAAAAACTCTCAGTCAAAGCAAATGAATATATTGCTTGATACTAATATTCTTTTCCATCTTTCTAAAGAGTACAGCATTCAATTATTGCCCAAGATCATAAACCCTGATAACCAAACATTATACACATCGGTTGTTTCCCTGGCAGAACTGAAATCTATCGCAATACAAAATAATTGGGGTGCTAGGAAATGGGAAATTGCGTATGCTGCTTTGGATAAAATTAATATTGTTGAATTAAACGAGAACCTGGCAAACACCTACGCCGAAATCGACGCTTTTTCACAACGAAAGAACCCAGCCTACGGTGAGTATTCGTTCCCGACACCAAGAAACATGGGTAAAAACGATCTGTGGATAGCCGCAACAGCCGCGTTACTAGGCTTGAAGCTTGTAACCACTGATGCCGATTTCAACCATTTGAATGGAGTATTTATCGAGGTCCAGCATTTAAAACCCGAATCATTATCAAGATAGCGCCCAGATAATGTCTATGAAATGGCATGTTATAACAGCATTGTTTTTAGCAATTGGGTCAATTAGTTGGCAACGACCCCAGCAAGCATTTGATCTAACTACTTTTACTGAGATTCCAAAGGGTATGCCTGAGGATATAGGGGATTGCGGTTCGGGTTCTTATTATTTGTCAAAGCAAGATGAAATCAATAGCAGATTTGCATGTGTTACAAATTATGATGTTGCTTTGATATACATTAATAACATGCCGATGAAATTTAAAACTACAAAAGGCGGCCATGGCTCCTACATGTTAGGTAAATATACTTTGATTATAAAGGACGGTCCCTCAAAGAATATCGGCGATGAAGCATGGACAATGAAATCAGTTTTTATACTTAAATATAATAACACGATTGTTTGGACTAAAAAGCTTATAGGCTATGGAGGCTGCTAAGTCTCCTTCAACACACTTTCCACCCAGCTTCTGCCCCAATTGTCAATTTGCTCCCTGGTCCATAAGGAAGGATAAAATATCAGCTTCTGGAAACGCGGCGGCAGATATTTCTGCCAGTTGGTTCCCCCGGTGGCTTTGATCTCGTCGGGTTTGCGATCCAGGTAACGCACAGCGGATTTATAGTGAACCAACGGCCAGTTCACGTTTACATTTACATCCAACTGGCGTAATTCATTTTCAAGCGCTGTAGTCGATTGATCTTCGTATTGTATTAGTTGGAGCAGTGCATTGAAATTGTGCTGAACGTTCGCTTTGGCCAGTTCGATGAAAGTTTTGGAATACTTCTTTTCGAATTGCTTCAGCGTAAGCGTCTTTTTTCCGGTAGAAAGCTCAGTGGCGCCGAATTTCCAATAGAGGAATTCAAATTGTTCCTCGATAGGCGCGGCAGCCAGTTCTTCGCGTTTATCGCGTGCCACAAGGTTGATAAAATCCGTTGAATATATCTCGATCATCCGGTATTGCCCGCTCTGGAAACCACTTGCCGGCAGCAGCGACATACGGAACTGCAGGAACTGGTCCTTTTCCATCCCGTCGACCATGATATCGAACGATTTGATCAGTGCTTCGAAATAGCGGTTGATACGGCCTATCCTTGCGGTGAAAAATTCAGTCGTAAGCGATTCATTTTCACTGATCTGTTTACATTCATGCAGCACCAGTTTGAAATACAGTTCTGTTATCTGGTGGTACATGATAAATATCTCCTCATCAGGGAAAGGTGTTTTAGGGCTTTGCAGGCTCAGCAGCGTATCCAGGTGAATGTAATCCCAGTAGGTAAGGAAGTCGGCATGCAGCAGGCCGTCCAGGTAAGATATCATATCCTGGCCCATGGCCTCGTATTTTTCCTGCAAAAGCGCAAGGCGTTTTTCTATTTCGGGGGTGATGCTCATAGTGGTTCAGCAAAGGTAACAAAACCACTATCGCTTGAACAAATGAGTATAATTAGCGTTAACTTTGTTATCATGAAGATCCAGAGGATATTAATTTCTGTCGATAACAGCAAATGTGCC
>DASXOT010000529.1:0-2563 GCA_036494065.1 Chitinophagaceae bacterium | reverse complement strand
ATAACATGGAAAACGCACTCGCGGCCACGGCTGTAGCCAACCAGCTAGGCGTTGAATTGCAAACCTGCGCTGAAGCTATAAAAGATTACAAAGGCATCTATCGAAGAAACCAGGTACTAGGGCAAAAAAATGGCATTTGGGTGATCGATGACTATGCACACAATCCTGCAAAAATTGCTGCTGCCATTCATTCTGTTCAGCCAATCGCCAGCAAGGTAATTGCCTGGTTTCAGCCTCATGGGTACGGCCCAACCCGCTTTCTCCGAAATGATTTTGTAAAAGAAATATCACAGGCATTGCGTTTTGAAGATGAGATTTGGATGAGCGAGATATTCTATGCTGGAGGCACTACCACGAAAAATATTAGTGCCGCCGATCTTATTGATGATCTTAAAGTTGCAGGCAGCCACGCTTTTTTTGTTGAAGACAGAAACGATTTAGCCAGTTCGGTAAAACCACATTGCACCCGGGATTGTTGTATTTTATTAATGGGTGCAAGAGACCCCAGCCTTGACGAGTTTGCAAGAAAATTCTTTGATGAGTTATAAAGAGAGAATCATAAAACACAGATAGCAAAATATTTTTGATGAGCAATCATTTTTCCATTGTTGCCAATATTATCAAAAACCGAAGAAGCATTAAGCCGGTAAAAATGAATGGTAAAAAAATCCCTGATGAGCAGGTCAGGGAATTATTGATATTGGCAAATTGGGCACCCACGCATGGTCATACAGAGCCCTGGAGATTCATCGTGTATTCAGGGAATAAAGTCAAAGAATTTTGCCATGGGCATGCAGATTTGTATAAATCACACAGCCCGGTCGAAAAATTTGAGCAAGCGAAATACGATAAACAATTTCACAACGGAGATCTTGCCTCGCATATAATCATTGCCATTATGCAGAGGGGCAATTCACCAAAAATTCCTGCCCTGGAAGAGATCGCGGCAACCGCGGCTGCCGTTCAAAACATTCTCTTAGGCGCTACGGCCGCGGGCATTGCCAGCTTTTGGAGCACCGGAGGCATGGCGCATCGCCATGAAATGAAAGATTTTTTACAATTGAAAGAACAAGATCTTGTTATGGGGATCTTATATCTCGGTTGTTCTGATGAAGAAATGGAGGGAAAAAGGCAAACTGAAATAGAAAGGAAAGTAATTTGGAACGGATGAAAGTCTTTAAGGATCAGATAATAGTCCCCATCTAAATGACGATGCAAATCGTGCCAAAAACGAGCTTACCGTTAGTATAAATAGTACCAGTTTGTGACAAAAAATATGTTTGCATTTCAACGTCTGCGCCTTATTTTTGCTGTTCGAATAAACCAATTTTTTAACCGCATTTAAATTTCTATTTAAGATGCCAGTAAAGATCAGACTTCAACGACACGGGTCGAAGAAAAGGCCTTTCTACTTTATCGTAGTAGCCGATGCCCGTAGCCCCCGCGACGGTAAATTCATTCAGAAATTAGGTACGTACAACCCGCTCACAATTCCCGCAACTATCCAGGTTGACAGGCAGAAAGCTCTTGAATGGCTTCACAAAGGCGCACAGCCGACTGACACCGTTCGTCGTATTCTGTCGTTCAAAGGTGTGTTGTACCTGAAACATCTGTTGCGTGGTGTAGACCTGGGACTCTTTGACCAGGCAACGGCCATGGAAAAATTTACTAAATGGAGCACCGAACACGATGCCCAGATCAGGAAACGTCAGGACGAAGCTCAGCGTAACAGGCGCGCCCGCAGACCGATGCCAGGCCGCAGACCTGAAAGGAGAACCGAAAACGGAGGCTAACTTGCCGAAAGGCAGGTCCCTTATCCAAAAGGTATTAGGTGATGCTGTTTAGCGTCACCTATTTTTTTTACGCGCGAATAGTTCTACACGAATCAACGCGAATAAGGGCGAATGAGCGCTAATGATTTATCTGTATTCATGACATAACTTTGTCGCCCATTAACTGCCGACTGACAACTGACGACCGAGAACTACCATTGGCCGAATACTTCAAAATAGGAAAATTTGTCGCTGCCCATGGCATAAAAGGCGAACTGGTTCTCAAACATGAGTTGGGGAAAAAAACCTCATTAAAAGGTCTGACAACAGTTTTTATTGAGGAAAAGAAAGACTCTTTCATACCCTGGTTTATAGAAAATACCAGGATAAAAAATCAGGAGGAAGTTTTTGTAAAATTTGAAGGAGTTTTTACAAGAGAACACGCACTAAAACTTACACAAAAAGAAGCCTGGCTAATCGAAAGCGATCTTAAAAAATTTTCAGCAAAATCATCTCCTATCAATTTGTTAGGATATACTATCATGGATGGGCAGCAACCTATTGGAATGATCGAAGAGATCATCGAACAAGTTCACCAACTACTTTGTAAAATACAAATCAACGAAAAAGAAGTCCTGATCCCCCTCAACGAGGATACACTTAAAAAAATCGATCACAAAGCCAAGAAGGTGATTGTACAATTGCCAGAAGGGTTGTTGGAGATATATATGTAGAACTGGGATAGAACTACGATAGAACCATGATTAGGAGATTAGGATAATCCAAATTTT
>DASXOT010000528.1:0-4047 GCA_036494065.1 Chitinophagaceae bacterium | reverse complement strand
AATTAACTTACTATGTTGATCAGTTTAAAAAAATTCTCAATCCCAAAACGGGTGGTTACAAAGGCCTCGGAGGCTTCAAAAGAATTGCATCCATATTCCCCAAATACGGTTGGGACTGGGAAGCCTTTTGGACTATTACTGCTTTTCTCTCAATCATCCTTGCATTTATGAACCTGCTGCCGATACCCGCCCTGGATGGCGGACATGTTATGTTCACTTTATATGAAATCATTACACACCGAAAACCCAGCGATAAATTTTTGGAATATGCACAAATGGTTGGCATGGTTATTTTGCTTGGATTAATGTTATATGCAAATGGGAATGATTGGTTTGGCTGGGGAAAGTGACAGTCGCAGTTCAGAGTTGTGAGTTCAGAGTCGGGGTACTCAGTTGATAATCTCTATCGTCGACGGTTAGCCTGGTTAACTGTTATTAATGGCCTACTGACTAATGACAAATGACTACTTGACATTCAGAACTCATAACTGATCATGGGGGTGCTTGGTTTTGACAGCGTAGCTCTTTGAAAGTGTAAGCATGCCGGGCGTTGCGTAATTAGCCCGATAATCTGAATACGAAAATTCTAAATGGCAATACACAACTTGCCATGGCTGCTTAATTATTAATTAGGTAGTCATTATGGCCGAGAGAGAAGGCAGTTCCGTTGCCGGCTCCTCCGCCCAATCAACAACAAAAACGGAATGCTGTTACCATAGGCTGTGCCGGTAACAAAAGACTCATGCAGCCAGGGAATTGATCGGTTGCTTGTTTTATCCGCCGTAGCTTCAGCGAGAGCGGGTCCAGTCACTTTCTGAAACAATAAAACAGGATAAGCATGTAGAAAGCTTTTGAAGAATATGTTTGGACACGAGTTCGATTCTCGTCACCTCCACAATTAGATGATAGATGATAACTGATAGATGATAATCTGTTCTACGTAATTTTCTCTTTTCACTGTCATCTATCCGTTGTCATGTTCCCATTATTATCTTTTCGTTCTTATTCAATTCTTATGGCCCTGATTGGGTTAATGATCGCTGCTTTGATCGCCCGGTAGGATACGGTGAGACATGCCATGACAATGGATGCTGTGATAGTAACAATGAAAACATCCGCTCCTATTGAAATACGAAATGAGAAATTGTTTAGCCAATTATGCATAAAATAATAGGCCGTCGGTGCGGCGATCGCAAATGCCACCGCTATAAGCAGCAAGAATTCTTTTGAAAAAAGATACACAATGCTGCCTGCGGAAGCGCCGAGCACTTTGCGTATTCCAATTTCTTTCGTTCGCTGCACGGCCATAAATGATACCAACCCATAGAGGCCAAGGCATGAAATGAAAATGGCAATGGCTGCAAATATTTTATATAGTTGACATAGTTGGGTTTCCTGTTTGTAAAAACTGGCAATCTTTTCATCCAGGAATTGGAACTTGTAAACATATTCGGGAAAGGCGGAAACCCAGGCTTGTTGAATGGAGGCAAGTGTATGCACGGTACTTTCAGGTTGTATCTTAATCGCCATAGTTTGATACGCTGCCTTCCAGGGAGCCATCACTACAGGGTACATAGGATCTGCCAGGGAAGAGGCATTGAAATTTTTTACCACACCGACAACAGGACCCCCTATTCCTCCGTCCCAAAAACTCATTTTTTTCCCAAGAATATCCTGTGGATTGCGAATGCCGAGCTGCTTAACTAATGCTTCATTAACGACAAATTCCCGAACCGTGTCAGATGCTTGGTAAGACCTTCCCGCCGTCATTTTCAGATTGTAGGTCTTGAATACATCGGCATCTGCCCATTTAAGGTCTGCATTAAAATCAACAGGTTTGGCGGCATTGTCGAATGTAAAACTGCTACCCCAATGATTTTCATCTGTAATTGCAAAAGTTGCCAGGCTAACATTTTTGACCCCCTTCTTTCTTAGTAGTTCCGTTTTTAGCGAATAAAATTTGGTTTGGCTCAGGCTGTCGTTTGGTATGTTTACGGTTACAACAGCATCTTTATCAAACCCCATAGGCGCATTCGCGAAATAATTCATTTGTCGCACCTCAATCATAGTACTTATAATTAAGGCCTGCGCTATCGTAAACTGCAATACAACCAATGCACGTCTTAAGGAAATTCCACCCGCTTTGCTGGATATGAATTGGTTTTTGAGTGCTGTAATTGGACTGAACCCCGACAATATTGCGGCTGGGTAAAGATCGGACAATATCGTAACGACCATCAGAACACATACAATAAACAGTAGCGTGGTTGGGTTAAATTGGAATATGATATTCGTGCTTAGCAGTTGATTTATTGATGACAACGCAGCGTAAGCGATGGCGACTCCAGCAATGACGGAAAGAAGAGTGACCACAAAAGTTTCACTTAGAAACTGCCATACGAGTTGCTTTTTTTGACTGCCTAATACTTTGCGAATCCCCACTTCTTTGGCGCGGGTAACAGCCTGTGCCGTAGAAAGGTTAATGAAGTTGATACAGGCAACGATCAATAAAAAAAGACCTATGAGACTTAATGCGGTGATCAGTTCTTTGCTAAACGTACGGTTATTATAGTTACCAAATCTTTTATCGAAATGAATACTGCTGAGCGGCTGCGCGAAAAATACTCTTTTGGCAAAATATTCCGGTGATTCATGCCTCCTCGTAAATGCCATTAAATCTTCATTAAGCTCCGCATAGGTCATTCCTACTGGCACTGTCACAAAAGTATTGAGGAACCCATTATTGCTAGCCCAATCCTCGGAGGTTGCATTATCGTTTGTGGCGAGAGAAAGAGCAACCTGGATCGGGAAATCGGTATTGGCTGGCAAATTTTTTAATATTCCGGTTACCTTGCAAATCTTGTCGCTTCTGTATTTTATAGTACGTCCGATCGCCATTTTCCAGTTGCCAAAATAGCGTTCTGCAGTCGCCTGGGTTAGCACGACTGTATTGGGTTCTGCCAACGCAGTTTCGGGACTGCCGGCTAAAAAAGGGAAATTGAACATCTTAAAAAAGCGCGGTTCAATAAAAAACAACCCTTGCTCGTCAAATTTTTTTTGTGTTGGGCGATTGCCTTCGTCCAGAACTGTTATCTGATCCCCGGATGACGCAAGGATCGTTGATACGTCTTCAAGTTGTGGATATTCGACCGTCAATTGTTTTGCGGCGGGGAAACAACTACCAGGCGAATAATGTACGCCATCGGGCAATTTGAATTTGCTGGCTATCCTGTAAATCCGGCTTGCGTGCGTATGAAAATTATCAAAACTTAATTCAAATTGTACCACCAGTTTATTGCTGATGTTTACAACTGCCGTCACCTGCATTTCGTCACTCTGGAACTGAAGCTGAACAATGAATCTATTGCTGATGCCACGACGTGTCTGCCCCGCTTGCAACAATATTTTTGTTGGTGGCAGTTACTCTTCTTTCTTATCTGTTCTGACGAATCCATCATCATATGTTATTACCACTCCATCTACCTGCCCTGTTGCATTTTTAAAAAATTCCAATTTGTAATAGTCAATATCCATCGGTTTAAAACTTGTTTGCGATAAAGGAATCAAGCGGGAAAGGCTACCTTTTTTCCCTTGCACGTATAATGCACCGCCATTATAACTGAAGGTTTCATCACCAAATTTTCCCGTATAATTTTTTACAATTGATGTATCTATTTGGTACGGATCAATTTTAGCATCCAGTATTGTTTTTGCCCATTGAATTTTCTTTATTTTATCACTATCCTTCAGATTGGCGATTTCATAATCGTAATAAATAAGCATTGCTGCATCTGCTGCCCTATCTGAAAGTACATTCACATCCGGGTTTACGCCAACAGCCTCCCAGTTTGTTTTAGTAACAGGGTCAATTGCCCGTGCATAAGGTATGAGCCCGATAAAACCGTTGCCGATTATTTGAGGCGAAACAAGGTGTGCCCCGCCGCCTGTTACTTCTCCGACTACTTGGGCTCTGTGCTGGCTTTGAAGGGCGTAAGCAAATCCTTCTGCGGCAGAAAATGTGCGCCTGTTTGTAAGTACATAAATGGG
>DASXOT010000527.1:0-3845 GCA_036494065.1 Chitinophagaceae bacterium | reverse complement strand
TTCACACCACGTTGTTCCCAGTGTTTTGCCATCCCATTTTACGCTTCGAATGTTTAAGGCTCTTTTTGAGTCAGCGCCTTTTAGGGAAATCGAGTGGGGGGCAACGTTTTTCCGCTGCCTACTGAGTATAACGACCTCATTTTCTTCACCGAAATATCTGGCAAGTGCCTGCCCGATAAATCCACTTCCACCTGGGATGACAATTTTTTTATTTTTTATACGCGACACGTTTTTGCAATCTTTTAAAAGAATACCATCATTCTTCACTAAATTTTCGGAAAGAGTTGAAATGTGTGTTTAACAAAAACGAGATGTGTTGCCGGCAAAATATAGTTATTTAAAGAGTTTTACCAGTCCTCCTACAAACCAGTTTTCTTCGGCTTTGATCATCACGTCAAGCGTTTTATCTGCTTGTTTGCCCAGTCTCTTAATGCCACTGACTGTATCGATGAAAGTTTTGATGTTCTTGTCACGTTTGTCTCCTTCTACATTCTCCAATTGATCGAGCAGTTTTAACATAGGATCGAGCTCACGTTTTTTTCTTTCTTTTACTATCAGTTTTACTACTTTCCAGATATCCTTTTCCGCTGAAAAAAATTCCTTTCGCTCTCCGGGCAAAATCACTCTTTCAACCAGCCCCCAATTGATCAAATCCCTGATGTTCATGTTGGTATTTCCCCGGCTGATGTTCAATTCTTCCATTATATCATCTTGTGTCATCGGCTCCGGACTTACGAGCAGGAGTGCATGTATCTGGGCCATTGTGCGGTTGATGCCCCAGTGAGTGCCGAAGGCACCCCAGCTACTGATGAATTGTTGCCTGGCTTCGGTTAGCTTCATCCAATGAAGATAGCTTAATATTTTCGAATTTTCAAAACTTTTTGAAAGTTACTGCAATTGGAAGGTTAGCGGCTGAAGCCTGTAAGTCTCATGATACCAAGATAGAAAAATTAAATTCAAAATGGTTGTCCATGAGTTTGACTGATCAATTTCTCCGTTATTGAGGGAAACGGCTTTAAGAGGGTAAGCAGAATATTCGATAAAAATGGATTTCCAAAAAATCGTTGGATGATCCTTCCCGTCCTCAGTCGCTTTGTAAATTGTCTTCTCCAGTTGCTAACATAATTCCGTTCCATTTGTGATGCTGTAATTTTATTTTCAAGGAAAAGAGAAATTTGCTCAAAGGCAATCTTGCCCCCGTGAAATGCCATACTCATACCATTGCCGCAAAGTGGCGCAATCATTCCCGCGGCGTCACCCACCATGAGAATGTGATCTTCCAGTAGGGACTTTTTAGAAAAGCTGACCTGGGAAATAGTGACGGGCTGTTTTGATATAATTTCAGCTTCCGTGAATATTTTTTTGAGGTGCGGATTCCGATAAAGAATCTGTTTTTCCATCTGTGGAACAGAATTCTCGCAATGTTCGAGATTTTTAGCAGTGGTGAGGTAACAAAGGCACAACTTATCGTCTTCTATTTTCGAAACTCCGCAATAGCCATCTTTGAAATTATGCAGGGCGATAAGATCTGTCGGCCATTTAATCCTGATATGGTATTTGATTCCGATGTAATTGTTCAGTTTGTTTGGCTTTTGCAAAACAAATTTTCTTTTCCATTTTATATCCAAATTGCTTCGCTTTCCAAAAGCCGTCACAGCGATCCTCGATTGAGTACGAAATGATGAACCACTTAAGATAAATGTTCCGTTTAAGAATTTTATGTCGGCCACTTTGGTTTCTTCGACGATGTTGACCCCTTTTTGTTTTGCGATTTCGGCGAGAAGTGCGTCCAACTTATAGCGACTTATGCCAAATCCACCCAATGGCAAGTCGTGTTTTAGCTCTCTGCCGTTGGGCGCCGTCACCATCACCCGTTTGATGAGGGGAAGATTCATTTGACTAAGGGGGAGGCCCAGGTCTTCTAAAAAACTCCAGCTTTCCAGGCTAATATATTCGCCGCAAACCTTGTGAAACGGATATTTCTCTTTTTCGAATAAAATGGTAGAATAACCCCTGCTGGCACATTGAATGCCTAATGACAAACCAGCAAGCCCACCACCAACAATGGCAACATCATATCGCGTATTTTCATTCATTTGTATAAATGAGTAACCAGCGAAAAGCCCATTTCCATTTCAAATCAATATTATTTATTGAAGATTTACTTGTAAACATCTCAAGGTCCTTTCTTTTGAAACCCCTCAACACGCTCAGAGCTGCATCATTTTTTACAAGATAACTTTTTGAAAGTAGTCTCGTCAAAAATTTTATGGAATAGTAAGCCAGTGGATGACGGTGAAGATCGTTGACAAAAAAGCCGTGCCTTGCATTTTCTTTCATCCATGTAAACATTTTGACCAATTCCTCATCAGTGAAGTGATGGCAAAATAATGAACAAAAGATAATACCTGGCTTTTGTTCAAATTGCATCAATTTGTAGTCAGAGGTATGAAACCGGATATTTTCGTTTTCCTTTCTTGATCGGGCGAATTCAATGCAATGCGGATTGATATCAATACCAGAGAATTCAGCTGCGATTTTTTTCTTTTCGCAATAATTTTTTAAAACTCTTAAGTTATCGCCACCACCGCAACCAATCTCATAAACGGATATTTTCTCTTCTTTTCTATAACCTAACTTATCGACAAGCTTTTTAAATCCATCGATCGTGATCTTATGACCGCCGAGGTATTTATTAATAAAATCAAGTTCCTGCATGTTTCGGCGGATGTCTTCAAATGGAATGTCATTGCTGTCAAGCAACTCTTTTTGATATGACCGGTTTAGGAAATTCAACGACCTGGATTATGATTTTTTTTCAGGGAACGAAAATAGGAAGCGTTATCGTTGCCCGGCAAAAAATAAAAAAATCCCCTCGAAGAGAGAGGATTTGCAATAACAAAGATGTATACCAATAAAGATTAATAATCCCTGTTGTAACCGCCGCCGCCACCACGATTGTAGCCGCCGCCGCCACCTTTGTTGTAACCACCGCCGCCACCACCTTTGTTGTAGCCGCCACCGCCACCACCACCGAAGTTGCGTTTCTTGAATCCGCCACCACCGCCGCCGCCACCTTCTTGTTTAGGACGGCTTTCATTTACAACGAGACTGCGACCTTCAACTTCTGTTCCGTTAAGTTGCGCAATAGCAGCCTGTGCTTCTTCATCACTAGCCATTTCAACAAATCCGAATCCTTTGCTTCGCTGTGTGAATTTGTCAGTTACAATTTTGGCTGAAGTTACTTCGCCAAATGGTGCAAATAAGTTGGCCAGGTCCTGATCTTTAAGACCCCAACTGAGGTTTCCTACGTAAATGTTCATTTTGTGAGATAGTTTTAAAAATACTAATAAGTGCTAACAGTGAAACAATGAACCAATGAACATTTACTGAAACGTTCAAGGAATTGTACAACTGAAAAGAACACCAAATCAATACAAAATAAGGATAATTAACTTAGATTATAAAAAAAGGTTTTTATGGCCAATTTCTCGGCGTAAATAACTATTTCTGAAGGCTTTCTGTTTTGACTTTACGAATCTTTTGTCCCCGAGACTGAGAACGGCTACTTCCAAAATGATCGTAAACAATTATACGATGGATGAAACAGATTATCATTACTCAGACACCACTTCGAAATCCACGTCTGTTGATCTTCCATTGCCGAAGTCGATGTGGGCTTTATAAGTTCCAAGTTCCTTTACTTCATCAGGCAGTGTAATTTTTTTGCGATCGATCTCGTAGCCTCTTTGATCACGAATTGCTCTGCTGATTTGTAAGCTGGTAACGCTGCCGAAAATCTTTCCGCTGGTTCCTGACTTTGCGCCAACCTTTAGAGGTGTTTC
>DASXOT010000526.1:0-2148 GCA_036494065.1 Chitinophagaceae bacterium | reverse complement strand
ATACCACTCCATCAAGGTCGCCTAATTGTTTTTGTTCCCATAATGAAGGCAGTCCCATTTGCGACCATTTGCTATCGTCAAAATCGGCCATTTTCCAGGAAGCGGTCTCGTCAGCAACAGGCAATGGGCCCTGGAGACCTTCTATCTTCTTTAAGATCGCTTCTTTGCGAATCTTCGCGATCGAATCCAGATTAAGCATTGGCATCTTTGCAATCATGTTTTTAAATTCGTCGCTACCTTCAAAAGCCTCTCGACTTGTCCATGTCTCTACATGCGTGCCGCCCCATGATGTATTGATGAGACCAATGGGTATCTTCAACTGATCATATAATTCCCTGGCGAAAAAATATCCGGCAGCTGTAAAATCTCCCGCTGTAGCAGGACTGCATACTTTCCATTCTCCCTGGGGAATATCTTTTTGTGGTATTGAGCTGATGGTATTGGGAATTTTGATGTGACGTATTTGCGGATAGTTTGCCGCGGCGATTTCCCGCTCATAATTCGTCACTTTTCCCCAACCTTCTATCGGCATTTCCATATTGGACTGACCGCTGCATATCCAGACTTCACCCACCAGCACATTTTTGAGCGTGACTGTATTATTGCCTTTGATAATTAGTTGATAAGGTCCCCCCGCGATTTCATTATCGAGATTAACTTTCCAATTACCATTTTTATCGGCAGTAATGGATTTAGCCTGGTGATTAAATCGTATGGATATCTTTTCATTAGGGTCCGCCCAGCCCCAAACCGGGATGGGTTTGTTGCGTTGCAACACCATATTATCGCCGAAGACTTTTGGAAGCGTTACGTTGGCAGAAATTCTAAAGGTGAGTAACACCACAAATAAGAAAAGGAAATTTTTTTTCATCTGGAGGTATTTGATACAATAAAAATAAGGAAGTGAATTTTAATGAGCCAATCCACATAGGATTTCTCAAAGAGGACTTTTTAAAATACCTATTTTATTTTTCGCAGTATTGGCCAGGTAGAACATAACCCGTCACGATCAGATCAGTTAGCAACGATGTTGAGAATAAATTTTCATCAGCCATTGGCATAGGCATTAAGCTTGTTTAATAAAAAGCAGGGTAATTATTTCTACTATACGGAGAAACTCCTGCTTGGAATTCCTGACCGCAATCGCCTTCACCTGAAAATTTTTATTTTGAAAAAATACCTTTTCTGCTTTTAACTCAATCGTATTTCTACCAGCGACTTACATTGGGTTTGCTTTATGTTGTGCTGTTCACTCATTTGGCATAAAATTTTAATCATCACTATCACTTAATATTTTTCCGCTATTCATCACCTTTTAATTTTTCATTTATGCGCAAATTTTCCGCAGCCATCTATGCCCTTATTCTGCCTACAGTGATGTTACTATTGGTCGTTGGTTGTAAAAAAAACAAGGATTCCGACTCGCTCGTCATCACTCCCACTGTCAATCCGGCTCCGTACACAACCATGGTTTACCTGGTTACGCCTCTCGATCAAACATTTAACCCTGATTATTACAAGGTGGCCAAATCTACGTTGCTGCGAATTCAGCAGTGGTATAAAGATCAACTGGGGACAAACAAGACGTTTGTTTTGAACCCAGTTGTTGTCGACACACTCAAAGGCCTGCATAATTCAAGCTGGTACAATAGCTACAACCCGGAGGTAGATAATAATAACAGTGAATCTTATGGCTATTATAATGCAAAATATGAAATGAAACATTTGCTTGGTCCCGGCTTTGACACAGTTCACTATACTTATTTTGTTTACGTAGCGGCTGACCTAACAGATGCAACAATTCCAAGAGGAATTGCCGCACAGGGATCTTCCGCATTGGAAGGATTAATGGGAAGAACTCCGGAATACTTTATCGGCGGCGCTGCACATTCACTCGGTCACGCCTTGGGAATCCAGGAACCTCCCGTGCAAGACACAACAATTTTAATGTCTGAAGGCTACAAATATTGGCCAAACTGCGTGTTTCAACAATCTGAAAAAGATAGTTTGAACGCCAGTCCATTTTTTAAGATGCAGTAAGATTTTTATGTTATTGATAGACGAGCGAAATGCCGTTGTATGTATAGTTTCAAATCAATACTACAGCGGCATTCAGTTTTAACCGATCAATTACATCAACGAGTATCT
>DASXOT010000525.1:0-3979 GCA_036494065.1 Chitinophagaceae bacterium | reverse complement strand
CAACGTCGTTTCCGAAATTGCCATAGTTGATTGCAAAATATCCACCCGCCGCATCGTCAGCCACCAAGAAAAATGCAGGCCGATCACCAAATTCCCTGAATGCTTTTCCTTTGTTCCAGTCCGGAAGCGTCCTTTTCATTTTTAAACTCCCAGAACCTAATATTCGTATCCACCCATTATCGATTAAAATTCCACCTGTGGAAAAAACAATCGCGCCCATTATAGAGCGAGTGGTTACCTGGGTTTTGTAAAGTGCGTCTTTTGCTTTTGTCGTGTCAACCGGTAATACTTCGACCAGGTTTGTCGCTGAATCAATCCACTTCTTAACTACAGGCCATCCTGGCTCGGTTCGATTAATTAGTTGGTCAACTGAACGCATTTTATATTGCGTGAAACCAGAGAATACTGACAGCGCTAAAATAAAAAGTAATAAAAGTTTTTGCATATTCTGTCGATTGCTGCTAATTGCAACATATATAAACATTGCAAATTTATATTACAGTTTCCCTTTTTTAACCAGGTGATCACTTTCGCGGCTTAGGCGGGAGACTCGTCCGGGAAGGAATTGTCTAAAAAGTTGCATGCTTTGCTACCGACCCTATTTCGAAACGATCCCGCATAACCTCCGTGTTTCTCTGCATTTTCTCTGTGGCTCTGTGTTAAATTCTAACACGAAGTTACGGAGAGCCGGAAGGGGCGCAGAATAGTTTCATTCGGCAGAGGTACCAAACCAACGGGCCTTACGACTTGAGCCGAAATATTCTTTATCGGCAACGAGTTCCGTCGATGCTTTGGTATAGCTACCAAATGGTTTTGGCCCGGAAAAGAAATCGACATCTACTTTTCCGACCTGGCCGGCACCAAACTCGATATAACAAGTACCATTGCCCTTATAAGCATCGGGTTGCTCACCGTTCTCAAATTTCGCAATGATCGACTCGGCAGCAACTTTTGCAGCTCCTTCAGCAAAGACTCCCGCTTTTGGCGTGCCAACACTATTCACATCGCCAATCGCGTATACATTAGGGTACTGTGTTTTCAGATTTGTTTTATCAACCGGTATCCATCCATTTACTGTCATACCACTCTGTTCCACTACTGCCGGCACGCAATGTTTGGGAATACCTAAGAATAATTCAAAAGGCATTTCCGTGCCATCGTCTAAAATTGCTACGTGTCGCGCTGCATCGATTGAGCGTACGAGTCGTTGAGGAATAAACCGGATGTTGCGCTCTGCAAATGCAACCAGTAATGCTTTGGAAGTGTCGGGAGAAGGAGGAATCGGCAAGCCAAATGGCATGACCAGGCTTATTTCGCAACCATTACGAATGCCACGATTAAGAAGATAATCATGCATCAACAGGGCCGCTTCGCTCGGTGCAGGCGGGCATTTGAATGGAGCGGACGTGACTCCCACGATGACGCGGCCTTTTGAAAAACCGGGTAATACTTCTCTAAGACGTTCAACACCTGCCAGTGAATAAAATTCGTTGCCAGCTTCCACAAGGCCCGGTGTGTACGCCAGGTCATAGTCGGCACCCAACGCGATTACGATCACATCCGCTTCATAACTATCGTGGCCGGTTGTAACTTTTCTCGCAACAGGATCTATAGACATGATCCTTTCCTGTTTGAATGTGACGCCGGGTTTTACCATATCGCGATAATAAATTCGAATCGCTTCTGATGTTTTGTAACCGAACATCACATCGAACTTTGAAAAGCCGAAGTAAAATGAATCGTTCTGATCGAGAAGAGTGAGATCGAGGCGATCTCCTAATTGTTCGGAAAGTATAGCGCTTAGTTCCAGGCCTCCAAAGCCTGCTCCAAGAACGAGTACCTTTAATTTCATGTATGATGGCTTAGTGTAAGCGTGAAAACTACGTAATAATTTTTTTTTCGCAAGATTTACTTATATACAGAATCAAAATCATAATGCTTTTTTTCTGCTAATGAATCCCGAATGTGGCATGATATTTTGATCAAAGCATGGTATTATTAACCTTTAAAAAATTAGTTATGCAAAAGACAGTAGGCCTGCTTCTCGCTGCCGCTGCAGCGTACGGCATATATAGGTATTCCAAATTGTCTCCCGGTCAAAAAAAGGATTTGAAGAATAAGAGCATGGATATTTTAAATAATAAAATGGGCATGCGGAAAGTATTTGGGAAAAAACAAATGGCGTAGACTGGAATAGATAAAAGATAAAACAAATAGTGAAGAGTGAATAGATGATAATGGGTAGACGATAATTGCTTATAGCCTGAAGCATGCAGCTTATGGCTTGCAGCGTAAAGCTCATAGCTAGTAGCTTACTGCTCCTTATACTGGCTCGGGTCCAATGCTATCGGCGTCCAGTCGGCGAAGAATCCAAACACCTTGTCATGATCGTAACTTTTCTTTCCATCTTCGAGATAGCCTGAATTTTGAGTATGGATCAATTGGCCGTCAGCATTTAAAATAAGGAAGACAGGGAAGCCGAAACGTTGGGGGTAGCCATATTTTGCCAATAACTTAGCATTGAAATTGTCCTTGCTGTAGTTCAAATGATAAATCACATACGACGCCTTCATGATCGAATCGATTTGCCTGTCGTTCGTGGTAAAATCATTGAATCGTGCGCACCAGATACACCAGTTCCCTCCTATCTCTATAAGCACATGTTTCTTTTCTGCTTTTGCCTGTGCAACAGCTTTCGCAATTGCTCCTTCAGCATTTTCATCAGGATTGTACAATTTGAATTTTGTCATGTCCTGTGAAAAGACAAGAACTGAACTGATCAGTATCAACAACAACATTCCTATTTTTTTCATACCAATACTTTTATTGATCAAAATTTGACGTCAACCTGGTTCATCAGCAAGCCGTGAAATTCATCACGCTTCCTTATTAAAAAACTCTTTCCATCTTTCACCATCACTTCCGCCGGTTTAAACCTTGAATTATAGTTCGATGACATCTCAAATCCATAGGCCCCGGCATTATAGAAAATAAGAAGGTCTCCTTCGCGAACTTCGGCCAGGAGCCGATCAGAGGCAAAAGTATCCGTCTCACAGATATAACCTGTTACCGTATATACTTTTTCCTGCCCTTCCGGGTTGGAAATATTTACAATATGATGGTAAGCATCATACATCATCGGGCGTATTAAATGATTAAGACCACTGTTGATCCCTACAAAGACCTGGTGTGCATTGTTCTTCATCACATTTACCTGCGTAATGAAATAACCTGACTCACTAACAAGATATTTACCCGGCTCAAACCATAACTGATATTTTTTCCCATCCTTGAAAAGATGTGCATCAAGATATTTTTTCAGTTTCTGTGCAATGCCGGCAATATCGGTTTCTTCATCATCGGGTTCATAAGGTACTTTGAAACCGCCACCCAGATCGATTACACTGAGAAAGGGAAATGCGGGAACGATATCAGTCAGCACTTTAATTCCATGGACAAAAATATCGGCATCTTTAATGTCACTCCCGGTATGAATGTGAAGCGCTTCGACTTTTATCTCGTATTTATCAACGAGTGTAATGAGTTCATCGAGCTTATCTACCGGTATCCCGAATTTGCTTTTTTCATGACCGGTTGAAATTTTCAGGTTGCCGCCCGCAAGAATGTTGGGCCTCATCCTAATGCCAACAGGGTAATCGCTTCCAAATCTTTTTCCAAATTTTTCCAGGTTGGACAGGCTGTCGATGTTTACGTGCACTCCACTGTTGACAGCTTCTTCAATTTCTTCAAAAGAAATTCCGTTTGAAGTATATAGGATCTTTTCCGTGGGTACTCCGGCATGTAATGCCAGCCTTACTTCGTTGATACTGCTGCAATCAATGCCTCCACCAAGTGAACTGATGTACCGGAGAATATTGATATTCGTGAGTGCCTTGCAGGCATAGAAGAATCGTGTATCGGTGATGGAAAAAGCGGATTGTAATTTTTCATATTGCTCTTTTATTTTCTCCGCGTGATA
>DASXOT010000524.1:0-7928 GCA_036494065.1 Chitinophagaceae bacterium | reverse complement strand
CTTCGCTGTGGATGAATATGACTACATTAATAATTATTGTTGTGATATTTATTGTGTTGTTAGGGTGGTATTTGTTTCAAAATAATATTCTTCGGAGACAACATAATATCGGACGTGAAACCAGTGAAGAACCTGCAACGGAAGAAAACATTTTCGATATAAACTATCAGCGACAGATCGATGCCGCAATCAATGCAGAAAACTATAGACTGGCTATCCGCCTGCTTTTTCTACGCCTGTTGAAAAATCTTTCTGAAAAAAATATTATACAATACAAGCAGGACCGGACAAATTTTGACTATCTGTCACAGTTAACATCGAGTGGCTATTACAGCGACTTCTTTCGTCTTACCGTGAATTATGAATATGCGTGGTATGGAAAATTCAATGTGAATCGCGAAACCTTTGCGATCATCAAAAATGATTTCGAAAAATTTGACCGGAGATTAACTTGAAAAGAATTTTACCATATTTTATTGCCGCCATTGTTATCGGGTTGCTTTTGTGGTTGTCTTTGTCGACCCAAAAGGACTCGCGCGTTTTTGATGACCGGGTTAGTTTTAACAGGCGGGATAAAATTCCTTATGGATTATATGTAGCTTACAAAAACCTTTCTCACATTTTTCCTGATGCTTCGATCATTGTAAATAATAAAGGCCCGCTCAATTGGAGACTATGGGACGGGGGTGTTGAAAAGCAGGCATTGATTGCGATTGTACCGGTTTTCAGGGCGGACGAGTTTGAGATGAAAAGGATAATTGATTTTATCAAAAGTGGAAACAATGTTTTCATAAGTACAGCCACTGTTTCGTATGATATACAAACCATGCTTCGCTGCGAAATACCAGATGCAGATGCTGTGATCGATAATCTTTCGATGAACAATAGTCTTGATTCTTTTTCGGTATCACTAAGCGCTCCGCCTTTTTCGAAAGGCGACCAGTACAGCTGTCCTGGTAAAAGGCTGGAATCTTATTTTTCCAAATTTGATTCAGGAACATCAACTGTTCTTGGCAATGGGATTTATATTTTGCCAGACCTGATTGAGTTTAAGGCGGGAAAGGGAAGTCTTTTTCTCCATCTTACTCCGCTGGCCTTCACCAACTATTTTCTTTTGTATGGCGATAACATGAACTATTATAATAAGGTGTTGTCGTTAATTCCAAGAGATACAAAAAAGGTGATCTGGGATGAGTTTTTTTTGCATAAGAGATTTTCGGGAAATGATTCAAGTTCGGGGGATAGTGGCTCGGTTTTGCCAGCTTTGCTTCGACAGAGGTCATTCAAAGCGGCGTTGCTTCTGCTCAGTATTCTACTCCTGCTTTTCATATTGCAGGAGATGCGGCGCAAGCAGCGGCCGGTACCGTCTTTGGCAAGGCCTCAAAATGATTCGCTTGAATTTGTAAAGACAATTGGACGCTTATATTATGAAAAACGGGATAATAAAAACCTCTGCAAAAAAATGGCGGCATATTTCCTGGAACATATCCGTAGCAGGTATAAACTCTCAACATCCGGGCTTGACGACGAGTTCATAGCGGTATTACAAAGAAAAACCGCTCAACCTGAGAATAATGTCAGGGAAATTATTTCCTTTATCAACAATATTGACGGACTTCAAGTGATAAGTGATGAACAGCTTTTACAATTCCATGAGAAACTGGAGGATTTTTATAGGACAGGATAGCATATGAGTGATGAGGAAGAGTGACTGGAAGATGCAACGGAAAAAAAATAAATAACCCGAACGATGGAAGAACAACTATTTGAGCAGCGAACCGATTTGTCTGCATTGAGCAATGCAGTGATGTCAATTCGCAATGAGATTAAAAAACTGATTGTTGGCCAGGATGAAATGGTGAAGTTGATCGTAGCAGCATTACTTGCCGACGGACATGTACTTATTGAGGGTGTACCCGGTGTGGCGAAGACGTTGACAGCAAAACTCGTAGCCAGGTCATTAAACATCGGATTTTCCAGGATTCAGTTTACGCCCGACTTAATGCCTTCCGATGTGCTCGGCACGCCGATTTTCAATCCTCAACAGGGTAGTTTTGAATTTAAAAAAGGACCCGTGTTTGGCAATATTGTCTTAATCGATGAGATCAACCGAGCACCGGCAAAAACGCAGTCCGCCTTATTTGAAGTAATGGAAGAACGCCAGGCCACCGTTGATGGCAGAACACATCAGATGCCTTCACCGTTTATGGTGTTGGCTACACAAAATCCAATTGAACATGAAGGGACCTATCGATTGCCCGAAGCTCAGCTGGATCGATTTCTTTTCAAAATATTAGTGCCCTATCCAACTGAATCGGAAGAGTTGGAGATTCTTTCTCAGTTTCATCAATTGGGAAATGCACCAATTTTTGAAATGGTAAAACCGGTATTGAGCGGAGCGGAAATTATTGCGCTGCGTCAGCAGATCAAAACTCTTGTTATTGAAGAAAAACTCCTGCAGTTCATTGCGAGATTTATTCACCAGACAAGAAATTACAAGTCAATATACCTGGGAGCATCGCCGCGAGCTTCATTGGCTGTAATGAATGCATCAAAGGCGGTGGCAGCAATCAATGGCCGGGATTTTGTAACGCCGGAAGATATCCTGTCAGTGCTTAGCCCGGTCTTGCGCCATCGCATCATACTTGCACCGGATAAAGAAATGGAAGGGGTGACAGAGGATGAAGTGATAAAACAAATTGTAAATGGAATGGATATTCCCAGGTAGCAAATTCGAGCCTACACAGAATATAGACTGATCATAGGTGAACAATCGCACTGCATATGTTTTTTCGAGCCGTTATAAAATTTTTTGGCCAGTCATTTTACCTCGACAAAGTAGCTTACTACATTGCCGGCGGATCCGTTGCTCTTTATATATTCAGTTACTTTATCCCGGTCTTATATGACGCGGCCGGAATTATTTTGTTATTGCTGGCAATAACAATAGTTGCTGACAGTTTATTGGTCTTTGGCAAGCGATATGCTCTTCGGGCAGAGCGCGTAACTACCGAAAGATGGAGTAATGGAGACGATAATAAAGTGACTCTTCATTTTCAAAACAACTATTCTTTTCCGGTTTCTACATACATCATTGACGAATTGCCCGCACAGTTCCAGGAACGGAACTGGTATCGGAAAGAGAAGATTGGCCGTAATAGTGAGAAACATATTTCTTATACTGTGAGACCATTGACACGCGGTGAGTATTTGTATGGTAATATCAATGTCTTTGTGAAAGGTCCATTGCAATTGGCGAAAAGAAAATTTGTTTTTCCTGCTGCCGAAACGATTAAGGTCTATCCTTCTTATATTCAAATGCGGCGCTATCACCTGTTGGCGGTAAGCAATCGCTTGCAGGAAGCTGGTGTAAAAAGAGTCAGGAAATTGGGGCATAGCATGGAGTTTGAGCAGATAAAAGAATATGTGCGCGGAGATGATTATCGAACTATTAACTGGAAAGCCAGTGCCCGCAAGAAGGAGCTGATGGTAAATAACTATACAGATGAACGGAGTCAACAGATATACTGCCTGGTTAATAAAGGTCGCACGATGAAAATGCCTTTCGAGGGAATGACGTTGCTGGATTATGCGATCAATGCTTCTTTGGTTCTTTGTAATGTAGCACTGGTTCGGCAGGACAAAGCGGGCATCATCACTTTCGCGGAAAACCTGGATGTGTTTCTTCCTGCAGACAAAAAATCTATCCAGATGAATCATGTGCTGGAGACTCTATACCGGCAGCAAACTAGATTTCTTGAAGCTGATTTTGAAAAATTATATTCCGTTATACGCAATCGCATTAATCATCGAAGCCTGCTCATACTATTCACCAATTTTGAGTCCATGGATAGCTTGCAACGGGAAATGCCTTCATTAAAACGAATTGCCCAGTACCATCTTCTTGTAGTTGTTTTTTTCGAAAACACGGAATTAAAGCAAGTGACGGAACGAAAAGCTAATTCGATAGAGGACATTTATATCAAGACAATCGCGGAGAAGTTTGCATTTGAAAAAAGATTAATGGTGAAGGAGCTTCACAAGAATGGCATCCTGTCTGTACTAACTTCTCCCAAGGATCTTACGATTGATACAATCAATAAATACCTTGAATTGAAAAATAAACTATCCATTTAAGTCCCTTCAGCCCCCGCCTGGCAGACTTTGATGTTTTAAAACTTTTCGAAATCTTTGAATATCTTTTAAACTCACAATGTGAATATTTTCGAACAGGGAAAAGTTATACTTATTGATAAGCCTCTTCGCTGGACTTCCTTTGATGTAATTAGAAAGATTCGTCAGCTTATCAAAATAAAAAAGGTAGGTCACGCAGGAACACTCGATCCCCTGGCGACCGGCCTGTTGATCATTTGCACGGGCAAATTCACCAAAAAGATCAATGAATATATGGCGCGGGAAAAGGAATATACAGGGACGTTTACTTTAGGAGCCACTACACCTACCTACGATCTCGAAAGCGAACCTGAAAATTTTCAAACTATAGTAGACATCGCGGATGGACAGATAATAGAAACCGCCCACAAATTCCAGGGAGAGATCATGCAAGTGCCGCCGGCTCATTCTGCCATCAAAGTTGGTGGCCGGCGTGTGTATGAATTGGCGAGAAAAGGTGAGGAAGTCAGGCTTGAGCCAAGAAAAATTAGTATCGCGGATTTTGAGATTTTAAAAATAGAAAAGCCCATAATTCATTTTCGTGTTGTTTGCTCTACCGGCACTTATATTCGAAGTCTCGCCAATGATTTTGGAAAAGAACTGAACTGCGGCGCCTTTCTTAGCAGTCTGTGTCGCACACGAATTGGCGAATTCAAATTGCAAGATGCGCTTTCAATAGACGCATTTGAAAAGCAGGTTAAAAGTCTGCAAAACTCACTATCACAGGAAGGGAACGGTAACACCGAATTGTAAGACTCCACCCACAAGAGTTTTCAGATTCCATTTATAAAAATAATGATCCTGTTCCTCTTTGTTCACCGGTTCCGGAGTTGGATTGTGCACTTTGAGGGCATAGTCGAGTCGTATGAGAAAGAAACCGAGATCGACCCTCATGCCGGTGCCAACATCGATGCCAAGATCTTTCAGGAAATACTTAAAGGTAAATTCACCGCCGGGGAAATCGGGACTTCGGTGGAGGAACCAAACATTCCCGACATCTGTAAAAAAGGCGCCATTGACTTTAAAGCCGAAAAGTTTAAAAAGATAAAAACGATATTCCTGGTTAAATTCAAACTGCATATCCCCAAAGCGATCAGGAAATTGTTTGACCGAGTCAAGTGCATGACCAGGACCCAGCCTTCTCAATCCCCAGCCACGCATGCTGTTCGGGCCACCGGCACTATAGGCCTTGAAGAATGGAAGATATTCACTTCGAAAACCATTGCCGGTATCAATCTTAAATGGAACACCGATACCTGCGAACAGCCGCACCACAAAATCATTTTTCGACACTTTCATGATCCGGATATATTCAACATTTGTCTTGATAAAACGGTAGAGGTTTTTTTGAATGAAGTCCGAGTTGATCATGCTGGTTAGAATGCCGGACTCCTCAAAATTCGCTCTCAATGTGTTCAAATTTCGCTTAGTGCCCCAATTGATCGTGACGCTTCCAATACCAGAAACAACAAGACCATCATTGAATAGATTCTTTAGCCCCGGGTTTTGTTGGAAAATGGTTTTTAAAGTATCTCGTGCGTTTAACAGACTGTATTCTATGTTTGGAAATTTGACCGCCCATATTTTATTCCTGTGTTGCCACTCATAACCCCATGAGGTGTTATACGAAGTGAGGTTGTACAAGACAACACGTTGCGTATTGGACAAATTGAATGCTAAAATGCTTCTCGCTGTGCGGAACTTTTCAGGTAGAAAATCAAGATGCGGAATTATTTTCGGAAAAACGATGTTATACCCGATGCTGGCTTCTTTTGAACTGACAAATTTCTGGTTCCGTGAGATACTCAGCTCCGTTCCATAGCGCACAGTGGTGTTTGTTTGAGCTGCTACTTTCGCGAAATTCCTGTTCTGTAAACTGACGTTAACACCAATACCCAACAGGTTACCCGCAATAAGAGGTGAAGTATTATTGTTTTGACTTCCCTCGATATTTGCAGTGAATAAATATTTCAGCGAAGGAATGAGCTTTATGTAATAATCGACTGTATCTGTTCCCGGTCTTATCTTTTGGTCAACGCCAACAAATCGCCAGGCCACGTTTGAATTAAACCTGTCTATTGTTCTGAGATATCGGTTTTGACTATACAACTGGCCGTGCCGCAAATAAATATTTTGTGGAAGAATTTTCGGCTTAAAGAGACGCTGGTGATAAATAACCGTATAGCTGTCATCTAAAACAACAGTATCTTTTTTTAAAGTTGAATCGTATCCATAATCCGGTAAAATATACACATGCCCCAGGTAATACCTGACGAGCCTTGTACTATCATAACCGGGTCTCAATTTTATTTCGAGAGATGCCGCTGGGTTCTGTTTTTCCTTAGCCAGTTTATCAAGTAGTTGAATTTCTTCAAGAGGGTCTACCATTGGTTTTAACATGGACACATCCAACGTATCCCACACCGCAACCAATTCATTACGGGTAAATCGCATATACCCGTTATTCCGGTAAAGCTCTGCAAGCCGGTCGAGTTCCATGGCAATTGTATCCTGCGAAAAAGAACTTCCCTTTCTCAGGAATGCTTCAGTTGTTGTACTGTCGGCAATGTGCTGAAATGGTTGTCGCAATCCGAGACTAACGGTATCAACAACCCTTTTTCTTCCCGAGTCTGATCGCAGTGTACTGTCAGTGAGTCGTTGTAATTCGATTTGTTGTATGCTGTACCATACGCTGTCAAAGTGCCAAAGTGGACCGGGAGTAACATTAAAATTCAAATTGAGTTTATATGCTTCCCCTTTTCTTTTGACAGATGTGTCGTAGTTCACGTCTGCCTTGAAATATCCCGAAGCATGCAGCATGGTAAGCATAAATTTTCTTGATGACTGCACATAGGAAGTATCAAACACAGGCGGTTTCTTCAATACCTTCCATAAAATTTTCTCACTGGTCTTTGGATTTACGCTATCTTCCAATTGAACCTTAAGGCCGGACTGAAGATTGTCTTTTTCCTTTTTTGAAAGATTGCCCAACAGATTGATATTTGTTTTATAAACAAAAGGCGTGTCTTTTGGAAAACTTTTTATGTAAGTAATGGGAAACGTATGGAGATCCCAGGATTTGCATGAACTAAAAAGTAAAACAATAAAAACCGGCACAATTATTTTCAGGTAGGTTGACATCCGTGGCTTCAGTGTAAGGATTCATTTAATCAACAATCATGATTTCTAAATTGCAGGTCAAATATATCCAAAGTTTAGGCCAGAAAAAACATAGGGACATTGAGGGATTGTTTATAGCAGAAGGTCCCAAAATAGTGAAAGAATTATTGCAGGAAAAAAATGCGAACCTGCAACATTTGTATGCATTGGATGCATGGATAGAAGACAATAAAGAGCTCTTGTCAGAAACAGAAGTTATACTGATCAATGAGTCTGAACTGGACCAAATCTCCCAACTAACAACGCCTAACCAGGTTCTTGCGATATTCAGGAAATTCGAATTTGATGAATCATTACACTATGCGGGAATATCGTTGGTATTAGACAGTATCCGTGATCCTGGCAATATGGGAACTATTATTCGCATAGCCGATTGGTTTGGAATTTCGCGAATTGTCTGCAGTAATGATTGCGCGGATGTATACAATCCAAAGGTAGTGCAGGCTACTATGGGCAGCATTGCAAGAGTGCCTGTCTTTTATGCGGAACTATCGGAATGGCTAAAAAATCAAAAGAGAACCACGATATATGCCGCGGTGATGGATGGCGAGGATGTAGCTAATATAACCGATATA
>DASXOT010000523.1:0-3159 GCA_036494065.1 Chitinophagaceae bacterium | reverse complement strand
AAAAGTTGGGAGCCGAAATAAAAAGAGTATAAATTTCTTTCTCATCTTTGTGCATGTCTCCGCAAAACAAGCTCATCATCATTACAGCTCCTTCCGGCGCAGGGAAAACATCCATTACTCATGACCTGTTAAAAAAAATTCCTCAATTAGGGTTTTCGATCTCCGCTGCTACACGTAAACCAAGAGCAGATGAAAAAGATAAAGTAGACTATTATTTTATTTCGCAGCAGGAATTTCAAAAAAAAATCGAGCGCGATGAATTTGTCGAATGGGAAATGGTGTATGAAGGTAAATACTATGGTACGCTAAAATCAGAATTGCACCGAATATGGGATCTCAAAAAAATCCCTCTCCTTGATATTGATGTCAAAGGCGCTATTCACGTGCAAAAACAGTATCCAAAAAACAGCCTGAGTATTTTTATTGAACCTCCCAGTGTAGACGAATTAAAGAAAAGGTTGGAATCAAGAGGAACAGAAACAAACGAAAGTTTGCTTGCAAGAATCAATAAGGCCAGTTTTGAAATTTCTTTCAAAAATAGCTTTAATAAGATGATTGTTAATGATCAGTTCGATCGCGCCTGCTTCGAAGCAGAAAAAGTTGTAAGAGATTTCATACGATAATAAATTCATTTATTCCCTTTCAACACACTATCCGGTAGATTATCTTTACAGCCCATGTTTGACGTAAAGACGGTTATATGGTTTGTGGCCACCCTTTTGTTGATGGGTTTTTTTGCAGGAATCGAAATGGCTTTTTATAGCGCTAATCGGCTCGGCATAGAATTAAAGAAAAAACAGGGCACTACTTCCGGAAAACTATTGGCACAATTCACCGAATCCCCTGTCCGGTTTTTAGGTACAACCCTGGTAGGATTCAACATTTTCCTGGTGTTCTTCAGCCTCCAGGTGTCAACCGTGATGAGACCTGCATGGCTCTATCTTGAAAAAAAGATTAATCGACAGATACCGGATACAGTCGATATCATTGTAGAGATCATCATCGCCACTTTTGTCGTCATCATTTTTGCTGAGTTTATCCCAAGAGCCATTTTCAGGGCGAGAAGCAACTCGTCACTTAACAAGTTTTCTATTGTAATTGATTTCTTTTACCAAATGCTATATCCGATCGCTTCTGCATTAATTAAACTTTCTGAGTGGCTATTAAAATATCTTTTCAACGTTCGTTATAATGAAAAAAAGGCGGCTTTTAGCCGTAGTGACCTCGACCAACTTTTTCAACAGAGCCACGAAATGAGTGATGAGAAAGAAGAATTAAATACACGCCTTTTTGAAAATGCACTGGAGCTGCCAAAGATAAAAATCCGGCAATGTCTTGTTCCCCGAAAAGAAATTACCGGGGTTGAGATCAATGCCACCATGCAAAATGTGAGAAAACATTTTGAGGAAACGAAACTCAGTAAGTTGGTAGTATTTGAAAATAACATTGACCATATCGTGGGCTATATTCACCAGCTTGATCTCTTTAAAAACCCGACAGACGTGCGTTCAATTCTGCTACCAATCCCCGCTGTGCCGGAAAGTATGAGTGCAGCCGATCTTATCAGCAAATTCACCAGGGAGAGAAAAAGTGTTGCATGGGTGGTTGACGAATTTGGTGGCACGGCCGGCATTATTACCATGGAGGATGTTCTTGAAGAAATCTTTGGGGAAATCGAAGATGAATACGATGCTGATGAATTTATTGAAAAACAGCTTTCGGAAACTGAATATATTTTTTCCGGTCGACTTGAAGTGGACTATCTCAATAAAAAATATGATTTTGACCTGCCGGTTACGGAATCAGAAACTTTGTCGGGTTATGTAATAAATTACCATGAGACAATACCCAGGCAGAAAGAGCGTATCATCATTGGGGATTATGAATTTGACATCATTAATGTGAGCGATACCCGGATTGAAACAGTTAAATTAAAAAAGCTGAAATAAACTGCATTCAGCTACACTTATCTTTGCTCCCTCTTATTTACAATGGCTATCCTCGATTTCCTGAATAAACGGAACAAAAGTTCGGCGTCTGAGATGTCGTTTATCGATCATCTTGAAGAATTGCGCTGGCATATTATCCGAGCCGTCATTGCCATCCTGGTTGCTGCTATCGCGGTGTTTGTTTATGTAAAAGAGATAGTAAATAATGTACTCATGGCTCCGGCCCACCCAGGTTTTGTGACTTATAAATGGCTTTGTAGTGCCGGGCATTTTTTTGGTTTAGGCAATTCTTTATGCCTGGCTGGCGTAAAGATTAGTTTTCTAAGTACTGAAATGACGAGCCAGTTTATTTCTTCGTTTACTATTGCTTTTATAGGAGGGTTCATTGTTGCGTTTCCATATGTATTTTGGGAATTTTGGCGGTTTGTCAGACCTGCTTTAAGTTCCAGGGAGCTTAAGAAAACAAGTGGTGTTATTTTCTGGGTTTCATTTCTGTTCTTCCTGGGAGTATTGTTTGGATATTATGTATTGACACCTTTCATGGTAAATTTTTACTTTTCGTATTCATTGAGCCCATTAATCGAAATCAAACCCACGTTTTCGGATTATTTGGAAAATCTTATATGGACGACTGTCGGCATAGGCGTATTATTTCAAATGCCCTTGCTGATGGCAGTATTAACAAGAATCGGCGTCGTCTCTTCAAGATTTCTTAAAAAATATCGTCGCCATGCTTTTGTGGTGATTATAACGGCAGCTGCGATCATCACACCTTCTACGGATCCATTCAGCCTGATGCTGGTGACTATTCCGCTTTATGCTTTATATGAAGCGAGTATTGTGCTTGCTACTCGTATCGATAAAGCAAAGAATCAGGAAAAAACGGATGAATGGAGTTAATCTCTTATACGATTAAAATTCAATAACGCTTTCAAAGTCTACGTAACTTTATTGAATTATTGATTACCTATTGTTTATTTTATGAATTCTCATTTTGACAAAAACAAACCTGTGGCTATTGGCAGTGATCATGCAGGGTTTGAATACAAAGAGGACCTCATTTCTTTTTTGGAAGCAAAAGAGATTTCTTACACTGATTTCGGTACTCACTCAAAAAGTTCGGTTGACTATCCTGATTTTGCTCATCCGGTTGCGCGGGCTGTTGAAGATGGCGAGGCTGCATTTGGAATTTTATTATGTGGCAGCGCAA
>DASXOT010000522.1:0-4856 GCA_036494065.1 Chitinophagaceae bacterium | reverse complement strand
TAACAAGAAAACAAGGTTTTTTATTTTTTTCATCTGGCGTTTCACTGCTGACCTTAATTTTATGCTTATAAATTAATTGAATGTTACTACTGGGTATTGATCTGGGAACCTCTTCCATTAAAGTATCAGTTGTAAATGCGGAGACTCAACGACGAATTGCTTCTGCACAATACCCCGACCAGGAAACTGCCATAAAATCTGTTCATACGGGATGGGCCGAGCAATCTCCCGAAACCTGGTGGCAAAACATAAAAGAAGCGATCAAAAAACTAAATGAGACCAGGACATTTGATCCAAAAGATATTGCGGCGATCGGCATCGCCTACCAAATGCATGGACTGGTGATTGTCGACAGAAATCAGGATGTTTTAAGGGATAGCATTATCTGGTGCGATAGCCGGGCTGTGGAAACCGGTAATCTTGCTTTCGAAAAAATTGGCAGGGAAAGATGTCTTCAGTGCCTGCTCAATTCTCCGGGAAATTTTACAGCATCGAAGCTAGCATGGGTGAAAGAGAACGAACCTAAAATTTACGAACGAGGTTACAAGATCATGTTACCGGGCGATTTCGTGGCGATGAAATTAACGGGTGATATTACAACTACTTCTTCAGCTTTATCGGAAGGGATCTTTTGGGACTTTCAGAAGAATGAATTATCAGAGGACATAATGAATTGCTTTGGTTTTGATAAAGGGCTCATCCCGGATATTAAAAAGGTATTTTCTATCCATGGCTACCTGTCCGCGGAGGTTGCAAAAGAAATTTCACTGGCACAAGGTATCCCGGTGAGCTATAAAGCGGGAGATCAACTAAACAATGGAATATCGCTGAATGTCTTTCAGCCTGGCGAAGTAGCCGCTACTGCAGGGACTTCGGGTGTTATCTATGCGGTGACTGATAAATTATTTTTTGATAAATCTTCCAGGGTCAATCCTTTTGCACATGTCAATCATGAAAATGCAGAAAAACGGCTGGGCGTTTTGTTGTGCATCAACGGTACAGGCATTATGAATCGATGGGTCAGAGATCTATCGGGTGAAGATTATACTGAAATGAATCGATTGGCTTCCCATGTTGAACCGGGCAGTGATGGATTGATCATTCTTCCATTTGGAAACGGGGCAGAACGAATATTTGAAAACAAGTTAGTAGGGGCACATATTTTACATATAGACCTTAACAAACATTCAAAGGCGCATCTCTTCCGAGCTACACAGGAAGGCATTGTTTTTTCATTTCGCTATGGGCTAGATATTATGCGTGAAAATGGCATTCAGCCTGGTATTATCCGGGTGGGGCGGGCAAATATGTTTCTGAGTGATCTTTTTACAGAGGTATTTGTTAATACAACAAATGTTCCGATTGAGTTGTATGAGAATGACGGAAGTGTAGGTGCGGCTCTTGGTGCCGGCATTGGCGGGGGCATTTATGCATCGCCAAAGGAAGCATTTACTAACTTTAATCCTATCAAAAGAATTGATCCTTCAGAAAGCGTCAAATTGTACGACACATTATATGGCAACTGGAGGGATGAATTGCGTAAGTTTATTTAAGTGAAAGGTGGAAACGTCAAATATAAAATGTTTTAATTTCCTGGTACGCGTTTCAGTCCTGCGACCAACACAAATGTAAGATGCGGCTGTCCAGACGAAATCTGAAAAATATTTCTTCGCTTCCGGAAGATGCTAAACCGCTGGAGAAAATCTTTTCATTACCTGAGAAGGTTTTGCAGTTTGGAACAGGCGTATTGTTGCGCGGCCTGGTTGATTATTTTATAGACAAAGCGAATCGCAATGGGATATTCAATGGAAGAATCGTTGTGGTAAAATCGACTGAAAAAGGAACTGTCACCGAATTTGATAAGCAGGATAATCTCTACACACTATGTATCCGGGGAGCCGAAGAGCAGAGTGAAATCGAGGAATTCAGCATCAATTCTTCCATAAGTCGCGTATTGCAGGCACGAGAGAATTGGAGTGAAATTTTGCGATGTGCGCATAATCCTGCACTAAACATTATTATTTCCAATACAACGGAGGTAGGCATCCGCTTTTCACCGGATAATATTCATTCATCCCCACCAGCGAGTTTTCCCGGGAAGCTTTTGGCGTTCCTGGTGGAACGATTTAAAGTGTTCGGTGGTGCAAAGGAAAGTGGAATGATCATTATACCCACTGAACTGCTGGTCGATAATGGCAGTAAGCTTTTATCTATTGTACTGGAACTGGCGGAATTGAATAAAGTGGAGGCGAATTGTATCGAATGGATAAAAAATAGCAATCATTTTTGCAACTCCCTTGTCGACCGGATAGTTCCGGGAAAACTGTCCAAAGATGAGACGGTAATTATCGAGAAAAGATTGGGATACAGCGATGAATTGATGATCACGGCGGAACCGTATCGTTTATGGGCGATTGAAACCGCAAATAAAGATGTGCTAAAGGCTTTATCTTTCTCACGTGCAGATAAAGGCGTGATCATCGCGCCGGATATTGAAAAGTTCCGCGAGTTGAAACTTCGGTTGCTGAATGGCACGCATACTTTTAGTTGTGGATTGGCTTTTTTAGCCGGTTTGGAAACTGTCAAGGATGCCATGAACGCTGATTTCATGGCATTATACATACACCATCTTATATTCAATGAAATTGCGGCCGTGATGAGCAATGAAAGAATCCCTTACGATGACGCCTGTAAATTTGCCGACGATGTGATCAGTCGCTTTAACAATCCTTTTATTAATCATCACTGGCTGCGCATTACTCTTCAATATTCTGAAAAAATGAAAATACGCAACGTTCCGCTGTTGATCAAAAGCTATAAAAAACTTGCCGATCCGCCACGATATATGTCGCTAGGTTTTGCTGCCTATATTTTGTATATGAAATCAATTAGAATTGAATCCGGAAATTTCATTGGCCAGAGAAATGGAACAGAATATACCATACAGGATGACAAAGCGGCGACTTTAATGGACAAGTGGAAATCCGATAGTATTGATAAAGTAGTTAATGATATACTGACTGACAGAGAACTTTGGGGAGTGGATCTTTTCCTTTTGAACGGATTTGCCGACACTGTAAAAAATAACCTATACTCATTGATGAAAAACGGAGTAAGAGTTACTATTGAAAATCTTCTTGAAAACAAAACCGTTGCCCTTTCATGAAACAATCTGTCTTAAAAATTCATCCAAAGGATAACGTGCTGGTGGCATTGAAAAATTTATCGAAAGGTGAGACTGTTCTTTTCGAAGGCGAGGAGTATGTTCTAATTGATAGTATCTCCGCTAAACATAAATTTTTCACTAGTGACTTAAATGTAGGTGATGATGTAATAATGTATGGCGTCCTCGTGGGAAAGGCACAGAATTTTATTCCTCGTGGCGGGTTGATGTCGACAGCAAATGTGAAACATGCTGCCCAGGCCTATGATTATCGTGGCTCAAACTATCATTGGCATGCACCCGATGCCTCAAAGTTTAGCAGCCGGACTTTTCAAGGTTACCATAGGAGTGATGGCAGGGTGGGTACTGCAAACTACTGGCTGTTTATTCCCACCGTGTTTTGTGAGAACAGAAACCTGGATGTAATCCGCGAAGCGCTGCATAATGAGTTGGGATATGCTGTCACGGATAAATACAAACAGTTTACTCATCATTTAATTAACGCCCATAAGAAGGGTGAAAATATCCAGCAACTCAATATGGATCTGCAGGCAAAAGATAATGGAGAAAGGCCTTTTAAAAATGTAGATGGAATAAAATTTCTAAATCATGAAGGTGGTTGTGGTGGCACACGGCAGGATGCTGCAATTTTGAGTAAACTCCTTGCCGCCTATGCTGATCATCCTAACGTGGCGGGGATTACGGTGTTAAGCCTGGGCTGCCAGCATTTACAACTACCTGATTTTATCAGCGACCTACATCAGCGCAATCCAAAGTTTGATAAACCCCTTCATATTTTCGAGCAGCAGCAATCACAGAGCGAAGAACAGCTAATTACCGAAGCGATACGAAAAACTTTTTTAGGGCTTATCGAAATAAATAAACTGGAGCGGCAACCCGCGACTCTTGATAAGCTAGTGGTTGGGGTTAAATGCGGAGGCAGTGATGGATTTAGTGGCATATCGGCTAACCCGGCGGTAGGTTATTGTTCGGACCTGTTGGTGGCATTGGGTGCAAAGGTCTTGCTGGCCGAGTTTCCCGAGTTGTGTGGTGTAGAACAGGAATTGGTGGATCGATCAACGGATGAGGCTACAGCGAGAAAATTTATAAGGCTCATGAGGAGCTATGAAGAGATTGCTACAAAAGTAGGATCAGGTCTCCATATGAATCCATCCCCCGGCAATATCAGGGATGGTTTAATCACAGATGCTATTAAAAGCGCGGGGGCCGCAAAAAAAGGGGGCACGTCACCTGTCGTTGATGTGCTCAATTACACTGAACCCGTAACCAGGGCTGGTTTGAGCCTGGTTTGTACACCTGGCAATGATGTGGAGGCTACAACAGGAAAAGCAGCCGCGGGTGCCACTTTAATATTGTTTACTACAGGTCTCGGCACACCGACAGGCAACCCGGTATGCCCTACTATTAAAATCTCCACGAACTCCGCGTTGACAAAAAGAATGAAAGATATTATCGATATAGACACTGGCCCAATCATCGAAGGAGAAAAAACGATCGGGGAAATGGGAGAGGAGATACTGGAATACTGCATTAGAGCAGCCAGCGGTGAGGTGATCCCCAAAGCCGTGCAATTAAATCAGGATGACTTTATCCCATGGAAACAGGGTGTGAGTTTGTGATAATTAAATTTTACCAGCATGAAGAAATTTCTCGATGAAAACTTTCTCCTGAA
>DASXOT010000521.1:0-6594 GCA_036494065.1 Chitinophagaceae bacterium | reverse complement strand
ATGACAATGTTCATTACAATTGCCAATACGTTCCGTCGTAAGCTTAATTCTGATATGTTCATGGTCTCGTACGGTTTTGCTGCAATTTCAATAGCTAATCAGCTGCGTCTTTTTTATTGATGATTCGGCTCACTTTAATTTTTGCATCCTGCTTTACACTTAATAAACCGGTTGTCACAACGGTATCTCCCGGTACCAACCCCGATATTATTTCAATCCTCGCTGAATCGCGTATTCCTGTTGTAACGTCCACAAATTTTGCCACGTCATTTTTATATATCACCACTTTTTTCCCTCTTGCTTGTGGAATTACTGCCTGGGTCGGTATCATCAATGCATTTTTATTTGGATCAAAATTTAAACTCACTTTTGCGAAAGAACCCGGGACGAGCGAGGCATCTTTATTTTCTACAATTGCCCGAATAGTCAATGTACGTGTATCCTGCGATATGCTGGATTCGGTAGCCATTACTTTAGCGTTATATGTTTTATCCGATCCTTCTATAGTGAATGATACCGGTCGTCCTACTTTCATTACAGGCGTATACTTTTCCGGAACAGTAAAATCCAGTTTCAGAATGTCGACCTGTTGGATGCTCGCGAGGATCGTACTGGGAGATACGTAAGCGCCGGGACTAATATTTCTTAAACCCAGTTTACCATTAAAGGGAGCTCTGATTTCCGTTTTTGTGACGTCTGCATTCGTTACGGCAATATCCGCCTGGATGTTACCTACATTTAAAAGACTCGCTTCATAGTCAGATTTGCTGATACCCTGGATTTTTAGCAACTGGCCCGAACGCTCTTCATTCGTTTTTGCAATGTCAAGCTGTACTTGCAATTTTTTTAATTGGGCTTGCAAGTCGCCATCATAAATTTTACCGAGAAGGGCACCTTTTGCGACTGACTTCCCTTCATTAACATTGAGAGAAACGAGCCGGCCGGAGATTTCAGGATGTATATCGGTGGCCTCATTCGCAATCAATGTTCCCGGCACATCAATTTTTTCGCTAACAGTTGTTGGGCTTACAACATATCCATCTACGGAAATAATGGATTGCCGGCTTGCTTTATTTCCAGGCGCAGAGGCAGATCCATTCTGCTTTGTCGTATTTCCGCATGCTGAAAGGAAAATGTATACAAATCCGGTTAAGAAAGGTTTGAAAGCCTGGGTATTAAATTTCACTGTGGTCAATTATGGTTAAGCAATAAAAGTAACGAGAAAATCAGCATTTTAGACGTTAAAACAATCCAATCCTTGCTATTAAACAGGTTCAGGTTACAGACGGTTTTTCTTTTGGATAAAAGGAAAGATTCATGATTTAGCTATTAGGGTTCTTTTTACTTTGTTGGATTTATAAAGCAGGTCCTGTCTTTCATGACTTATCAGGGTTACATGACCCATCTTCCGCCCAGGCTTGGTTTGCTTTTTTCCGTATAAATGCACAAATGCGTTTTCAATCTTAAGAACTTCGTCCAGACCTTCATATCTCACGTCGCCCGTATATCCATTTGCTCCCAGGATATTGATCATGACTGATGGAAGAATGATGTTCGTATTTCCCAGGGGGTAACCCAATATGATCCTCCACAGCATATCGAACTGGGAGGAATAGTTTCCCTCGATCGAATGATGACCACTATTGTGTACACGCGGTGCTGTTTCATTGACAAAAACATCCCCGTCCTTGTGTATAAACATTTCTACTGCAAAAATACCGGGCGATTTAAAATTTCTTGCGACAGACAGCGCTATGGCTTCGACTTTCCAAAGTATCCGTTTATCTAATTCGGCAGGACAAATCTGGTAGTCGAGTAAATTCAAAACCGGGTCAAAACGCATCTCCACAGGCGGATAGAGAGCAGTTTCTCCTTTTTCATTGATGGCAACGATTTGTGCAATCTCTTTATGAATGAGAATTAATTTCTCAAGCACGGCGGGTTTATCAAAGCCCTTATCAATATCGTTAAGGGTGTTAAGGATCTGTACGCCGCGTCCGTCGTAGCCGCCTTCTCCCAATTTATGTACTGCCGGCAAAAAATTTTGTCTCGAATTCAACTCTTGAAGGTTTTCGGTTACAATGAATTCGGCGGTAGGAATTTCGTGTTCTTTGTAATAATGTTTTTGAAGGATCTTATTCTTGATCGTTTTGAGCACATGCGGTCTCGGGAAAATTTTTATCCCTTCAGTCTCTAATTTTTCCAGCGCATCCGTATTGACATTCTCTATTTCGATGGTCAGCGTATTGACCTTTTTTCCAAAATTATAAACGGTCTGAAAATCTTTTATATCGCCACAAACAAAATGATGACAAAGATGAGCAGCGGGACATTCGGGGTCATTTTCCAGTACAAAAGTTTCGACGGGATAATTTGCTGCGGCCTGCAACAACATCCGGCCCAGTTGACCTCCACCAAGAATGCCGATTTTTTGCATGGCGCAAAGATAGGGCGTAGGCCCGTGGTTGGGTAGTTTGGCCTATATGCTTTTTGTTAAGAAAACCGCTTCAGATTAAATTAAACTGACCAATGATAAAAACAAAAATCCCGGAGAAAACTCTCCGGGATTGTATGGTCAGCAGTTGGTTTTATTTTTCATAAATCCCTTTTGCCTGGATGTCTCCAAACGAGGAAGAAGAATTATTCTGTGAAACGAGCGTTTTGCCTCCATCGGCCAATGTCCAGGTTTCAGTGCCTTTTACTTCAGTTTGTTGGCCATTGAAATCGAGCATCAGATCATAGGTCAGGGTCAATGTTTGGCCATCGTCAGACCATTTGGATGATGCTGTGCGGGTAGAGGTGCCGAAAATAGTTGATTTTGTCTCTTTACCATCATAGCTGAGTGTTTCCGTGGTGGTAACGTCATCACCGCTAAAACCAGGAGCTACCTTGGTAATCGTGATGGAGTCATTTGTCTGCGTCACCTTTATAGTACGGGGCTCGTAGTTAGCCATCTGTCCCAAATCACTTTTCCCTTCATTCAATTTCCAGTCACCAGAAAAGTTTGCATGGTCAGGCAATTTGGTGAAAGAAAAAAATAAGACCGGAATGACTAAAAAGCCAATGAATTTTTTTACAATGTTGATCATAAACGATTTTTTAAGACGCTAAATGTAAGGATAAGATTTGAATCCAAAAACGGTTCAGAGTTAGGAGTTCAGAGTTAGGCGTCAGTCATGAGACGAGTGATGACAGTCCACAGTCGACGGTTCACAGGCGATAGTGTTTTGTTAAGTCACTCACCACTCCCGACTAATAATACCGTCCTATCGTGGGGTCGTCTACGATCAGTCTTTTAATTTTAGCAGGGTCAATAATATTTTCCTGCGCGTAGATAACTTTTCCACCGGGTTCTATGATCATAGTGTAGGGCAAAGCTCCCGGCCAGTTTGGATCCATTGCCTCTATAAAAGTGTATTTGTTATCGATATTAAAAATGTAATTTTTATTCGAAGCCTGCTTTTCTTTTAGGAATTTAAGCGCCTTGTCTTTTTTTTCCATGTCATCAAGGCAAATGCTGATAAACTCGAAATCCCTGTCGCGATACATGCGGTTCATATTCACGAATTCCGGAAATTCCACTACGCAGGGTCCACACCATGTGGCCCATACATTAATGACCCGCAATTTTCCCGAGTTATTTTTTACAAGGTCTTTTACGCCGGCAAGGTCAATAGTATCCAGGCTCACAGGTTCCTTTGCCCATTCCTCAAATCCTTTTTTCACCCAATCTTTTTTCTCAGCCCATTTGGTAGAACAACCAAAGACCTTCGTGGTTTTTACTGTTACCTCTTTGCCTTGCAGCAATTCATCGATCGCATTTCGTGCGTCTGAAACATTTGGCTTCTTTTTCGGACTCTCCACATCATCGATGCGTCCCTGGTAGCGCAGTGTCCTGTCTTTGTCAAAAATAAAAACATGCGGGGTGGCTACAGGTCCGTAAGCCCTGGCGGTCACCTGTGAAGCACCGTCATATAAATAAGGAAAGTTGAATTTCTTTTCAGCGGCTCTTATTTTCATCTCATTATATGTATCGCCCATGTCACTAAAATCGAGTTCGTCAAGCCGCAATGCTGATGGATCGTTCGGATTGATGGCAACGATAGCTACATTTTTAGGTCGATAATCGTTTGTCAATTGAATGATCCGATCTTCATAAGCTTGTGCGGTAGGACAGTGGTTGCAAGTAAAAATGATGACCAGGATTTTGTATTTACTAAAGGAAGCTAAGGAATATGTTTTGCCGTCTACGCCCTTTAATGAAAAATCAGGCGCTTTGGAACCAATAGGCAACGTAGGATGATCATCAAGTGGCTTAGCCATGCAATAGATAAATCCTAAGCAAGAGAGAAACACAAATGCCGACTGAAGAATCTTTCTCTTCATACCTGATTATTTGTGAAAAGATAAATTTTTTTTTGTAAAACTGTGCGAAAGAATTTCATTTCTGTTGCGAACTATTTTATCTGATTTCCGTCTTGATGACTTATTAATTTAAGGCAAAACCATTTGAGCCACAAAGACACTACATCAGAAAGCTTTTTTTGCGCAATCTAACTGCCTTCGCAAACCTTCGTGTATTCTAAGACTCAATAGCACATCCTTTCCAATTGAAAGACTCTCCAATAAATCAATTTTTACATTGTTGACCTCGTCTTCGTATCTTGATGGCTTAAATATTCTATATGAAAAAATTGCTTGCCACTTTCCAATTTTTAAGTTGTTGTTTGATAATGTGGGCACAGAATGCATCTTCGGTTTCAATAATTCCACTTCCTGTATCAATCACTCAAAAAACAGGTTCATTTAAGGTTACAAATAAAACGGTTATCGAAGCCATGTCTTCGGATGCAGATGTCAAACGGGTCGGTGATTTTTTATCTGCATCATTTGCCATTCCGGCGGGATACAAAATTCCTATAGTAAGCAAGGCAGCAGGCGGTAACTCCATTCGGCTTATGTTATTGGGGACAGCCGACAAAACGATAGGTAATGAAGGCTATAAATTATCAGTGACAGCCAACCAGGTTACTATTTCAGCCAACAAACCTGCTGGGTTATTTTATGGTGTGCAGACCATCCTGCAATTATTGCCCAAGGAAATTGAAAGTAAAAAAGCAGAAAAAAATATTTCATGGGCGATACCGGCAGTTGAGATCACTGATTATCCGCGTTTCGGATGGAGAGGTTTGATGTTTGATGTTGCCAGGCATTTTTTTACAAAGCAGCAGGTCGAGCAATTCATCGATGACATGGTGAAATATAAATTCAATCTTTTGCATTTGCATCTTACAGATGACGAAGGTTGGAGAATTGAAATAAAAAGCCTGCCCAACCTTACGACCGTGGGTGCATGGAATGTAAAGAAGACCGGGACTTTCGGTGGGTTTTCAGCACCGACTGCTGATGAGCCGCGTAATTTCGGTGGCTTCTATACGCAAGACGATATTAAAGAAATTGTCAAATATGCAAAAGACAGGTTTGTAAATATCCTTCCTGAAGTAGATGTGCCGGGGCACAGCCTTGCGGCCGTTGTTTCTTACCCGGAATTATCCTGTACGCAGGGAGCCGATACCTATCATGTAAATTCCGGCGAATCATTTATGGACTGGTCACACGGGGCACCACCGATTGCGCTGGTAGATAATACGCTCTGCCCCGCAAATGAAAAAGTATATGATTTTTTAGATAAAGTATTTACAGAGCTCGCACAGCTTTTTCCTTTTGAATATATCCATGTAGGCGGTGATGAATGTCCAAAGAATTTCTGGGAAAAGAGCGACGCCATCAAAGGTTTGATGCAAAAAGAAGGATTGAAAACGCAGGAAGAAGTACAGAGTTATTTTGAGAAACGAGTAGAAAAAATTGTTGAATCAAAGGGCAAGAAAATAATTGGTTGGGATGAAATATTGGAAGGTGGGCTGGCGCCTAATGCGGCTGTAATGAGTTGGAGAGGAATGCAGGGCGGCGTTGCAGCGGCTAAAATGGGACATGAAGTGGTTATGAGCCCTACCACTTACACCTATCTCGATTACATGCAAAGCGATGAGGTAACGGAACCACCCGTATATGCCGAACTGCGTTTAAAAAAGGCCTATGAATTTGAGCCGGTGCCTGACAGCGTAGATGCGAAATTTATTAAAGGCGGCCAGGCAAATTTGTGGACAGAACAGGTATACAATATGCGACATGAACAATACATGGTATGGCCAAGGGCATTTGCCACTGCAGAGGCAGTGTGGACGCCAAAGGAAAAGAGGAACTGGGATGATTTTGCCTCACGCGTCGAAAAGCAGTTTGCCCGATTTGATGTCGCGGAAATGAAATATGCCCCCAGCGTATACGACCCTATTTTCAAAGCCAGCAAAAACTCCAATAACCAACTGGTTGTAGAACTCAGCACGGAAATAAATGGATTGAATACATACTATAGTTTTGATAATTCATTTCCTGATAAGTTTTACCCGGAGTATACGGAACCCCTGGTTGTTCCCAAGGACGCTTCAACATTGCGTGTGATCACCTACAGGGATGGGAAACCAATAGGCAGAATGACAACAATGCCAATAGAAGAATTAAAGAAGCGAGCGGGAA
>DASXOT010000520.1:0-6140 GCA_036494065.1 Chitinophagaceae bacterium | reverse complement strand
ATTACCTAATCTCACGTATTTCTCAATATTCAACCTATTCACACCAAGGCTATCGATTTTTTCGAGGCCTTTTTGAATTAATGTGTCATTGTGGATTTCAACCGTAAAATGAAAATCATTTCCTTCCCATTGCCTGTCGTTGCAATATTCGAGACGTTCGGTATAGGAACTGTCGGTTAGTGAGTAATGGCCGCCACCGGCAGAAAATAATGAGTCGGCATTTTTCCCTTTGCTAAGATCGTGGCTTAGAAAAGCAAAATGTGTGTCATTAATGATTTTGATAAATTCTTTCCCTTTTATATAGTCAGTGACCGTGGTATCGCCTTTGTCGATCAATGTGCCAGTGAGAAGCTTCCATGTACCCTCGATCGGCGATTTTGAGGTATTTTCTTTCGCTTCTTTGTTGTCGCCGGATGGATTACAGGAAATAAAAATCAGTAGGATGGCGATAGTAAAAATTGTATGTTTCATATTTATTAAAATAAGGCTGTAATATACGAACGGGACGTTCGCATCCATATAAATCAATTTATGTTTATTTTGTTGTTGTCGAGGTTAATTGCCCAGGACTTTCAGTGTAAAAACGACTGCAAAATTCAGGACGACGTAGATTGTTAGCCCTATCCACGCCGCCTTTCGATCGAATTTTCTTGCTCTGTCTAAATCATTCTTGATAAATCTTGAAGAATAAATAGTCACCGCAATTGCAAATACAATAAAAATAAGCGTGAGCGAATGCAGCCAATCCACCATCGTAAAAGAATTGGTCTCAGGGAGCGAAGAGTCAATGATATATTTATTGCCGACGACAGCGAATAATGCGCCGACACTCAAATTGTACCGCGCTTCTGTACTCTCTTCAGGAATAAAAAAGCAAATAAAGGCAATTACAAAGGCGATGTACATGCCGATAAATATTTTTAGAAACAGCCCGCTTGCATGTCTCCGTATCACCATTTTTACCCGCAATGAACTATATTTTGACGGCTCTACAGGTGTGTCGCCAAATGAGGTTTGGTAGGTTGTTGTTCTCGTCATCATCCGGCAGGAATCGATATGCCATCCCCTGAGTGTAAATAGCGAGTCAAACATCTTTTGACCCACGGTGTCGGCAACAAACACAAGGCTATCCGAATCATATTGCGAGTTTTCAATGGAAAACCGCAGATTCTGGCGATCAAAGGGAAAGGCCAGGATGCCCCAGGAATCTTTCATCACACATTGCAATTTCATCCATACAAACAAAGAGTCGTTGAGGTTATCTGTATTTACTGAATCAAATAACATTTCAGCGCTTTTTGCCTGCGGCAATTCGAGGTTTTTCCGGAAATTAAAACCAGAGTCTCTCTTGCTGTATTTCAGCCATAACCAGAAATCAATTGAATACTCCTGTTTCCTGAAATCGATATCGTGAATGCTGGTAATATAAATGCCCGCTTTTACTGTACCCGCATGAGATACATCCTGTCCAAATGAACTTAAACTCAGAAATAATAAAGAGGGAAGCGGAAAATGTTTGAAGAGAATTCTTGTCAATTTTTTTACTTTACCTGTGAGAAAGGTAAGAAAATGTCAGGAAAAAAAACTTTGAGTGAATGCGATGATGTTTCATTTTAAAGATATCAATGAAAATGTCCTTAAAACTGTGTGTACCTCTGTTCCCATGATCCTGTGTGGTAAATATTTTTCGAAGAGAGATAACATATGTCCAGGTATCGTTACGAACATCCTTGTTAACCAGATAGTAATTACAAATGTAATTCTGCACCTCGGTTTTTTGGAAAAATTTTAGTTGTATAATTCTTCTCCGGAAATAAGAAAAAAACCTTTGGTTTTCTGTTTTCTCCTTATTGTTTCCCATTGTCCATGCATCAATTTTATATATCCAAATTTCCACGGACAATGCCCGAAAACCGTTAATAGAGTAAGGCGTCAAACCTAAAACCCTTTATATGAAAAAGAGAATTTTATTATCCCTGAGATTTGCCCTGCTTATGGGTTCTGTATTAATTTACTCTTGCAGAAGAGAAGTTCCAAAAACTGAAACGGCAAATAACAGCACGATTGCTAAAATCAATTTATGGTTAGATCGTCAAAAACAGCATCAACCGGCAAATAAGATTGAAAATATCGAATTGGTGCGGAATAATTTAAGCTTCCCGGGCATGCATTATGAACGATCAGAGAACGGAGAACTATTGCTAATCATACCTATCTCCGAAAAATTTAAATCTATCGCGGGCGTTGACAATAATTCAATTCCCTGTTTCACTTTATTTATAGATAGATATGGGAATATTAGCAACGGCAACGTTGTCTTGTATGCACCGGGCGATATCTCTATCACTGAAATTCCACGGAATTCATTTTACGATATATTCAATACAGGGCAACCTCGGGCCAATGGGAGATTTCAATTCCTGGCCGTGAATGGCGCACCTCAGTATCTGTTAAATTACAAAGACGGACGTCTTATATCCTCCGGTATTTATAAATTCAAAAAGGATTCAACGGCGGCAGGTAAAACAACTGCAACGCAATGCACGGCCTGGTACCTCGTCACTGATTTTTACGATTCCCAGGGACACATTGTTAACGAAACATGGGAATATCTCTATACTACTTGTAGCGGCCAATGTGGTAGCGGCAAATTTGCATCTTTCTGTGCGGGAGATGATGGCGGGGGCGGCAGTGATAACAATGTTAATTGCTGTATCTCCGATCCGAATGCAAATCTATCAGTGCGACAAGTAAGTGACCCCGGCACTGATGAATGTGGGCTCGAGAGTATTGATCCAGTTACCGGTTTACATACAAGGAAATGCACACATGCATGGTATTTTAGCGCACTCAATATCATGTGGTATGCCTGGAAATACGGAAGTATTGAAGAATCTGATCAAAAAAAGCAGGGAACAAACTGGGTGTTCACTTCAGTGACCCACAAATCTATGATAACTACGGGCACGGTGCCACCGTGTATAACATGTGTGTGTAATGTTGCGTCATCACTTCCTTCATTTTCCGGCAGCGTGGCACGGATGGCTTTAATTTATACGTTGACTTTTGCCTATCCATGTCTTCCAAAAGCGCAGGGAGGTTCACAAAACGTCACCGATCATGCAAGCACACAGTGGGTGGCAAAGTGAGCTTTAATTAGGTTGCTTTCATAAGCATGGTTTATACAAATCAGGTTACTCAGTTGTAAAAAGTCGATTATGATCAGGATCATTTCAGCTTGTATCTGGATGTTGTCAGTATCTCATAATTGTTTTCATAAGGGTGTAAAATCGGGCACAAGTCAGTCAATCCGTGCGGTACGCGTTAGCGCTGCCATACCCATGGTTTTACCCGACACGAGCTATGTGATCACAAATTCCTACGAAATTTTTTACAGGGATGATTTGATCTTGTACAAGTTTAGGTACCGTTTTGATTCGGCATTCAATGGTAAATGGGTACTTCAGGAATTCAGGCCAAACATTTTTGTTTTTGAGAAAGACAGTTTGTATGGCTATTCTTATTATCCCAGGCCGGACAGAAGCATTTCAGATGGCAGGATTGCTATTGATAGCGTCTGGGCAAAAAACGCAGTTACACCTTTTCAATTTGATACTTTATTAAAATCCAAACCTATTGCGACTTATTTTGATTCTCAAAAGAATTGGGTCAAAGTATACGACTACCCACGGGTGGATACTACATCGGAGAAATTCACCTATTATCTTTATTATTCAAAAAAGCTCTTCGGTCTTACCGATTGCTTTTTTTCAAGATCCAATGCCGATGAAAGTGGAATGAAGCTGTTTAAGGTTCGAATTGTAGCACATGGACATTTTTACCAGCAGTATAAAATGATTCTTCCTGAAAGGCAATTCTTGTATGAGATGTTAGAACTGCCTTTAATAGACACAGGAGAAGTGATGAAATATTTTGATCATTACAAAAAAGATGTTGCAAAATGACCCAAATCGATTTCACTGACCGGGTCAAGAGGGCAACGCCCGGAGGAGTCTTTTATGTAATAGCTGTTTGAACTTTAAAGTTTACTGATTGGCTCACCACCCGGCAGAATCAGTGGCAATAATGATTTCAACTCACTGGCTTGTATTAAAATCTGGTTACGTAGAAATTTAATGCGAAATTAGCCTCCCTAATTTTTAAAATTTGAAATTATTTCCTTCTTCCGCATATATACAACTTGAGTTTGATAAAATAAGATCCCTGTTGTTTGAATATTGTGAGTCAGAATATGCAAAAGAAAAGGCCGATGAGTTACCTATACGCACGGATCGGGCGCTAATAGAGAGGGAACTCAGGCAGGGTTATGAGTATAAGCAACTAATGTTAACGGGCACGCATTTTCCAAACGATTTTGTACTGAACCTTTCGAAAGAGCTAAAATTGTTAAGCATTCCGGGCGCAGTGCTTGCTGGTGATCAGATCATGCAACTTCGCAGGCTGGCTGAGAGCATGGAGAAAATTTTTCGCTGGTTCGACAAAGAACGAAGAACTATTTACTCCGCTTTGGCGATGCTCGTTGAAGACACGCACTATGAAAAAGCTATTATCAAATTGATCGACGAAATATTGGATGACCAGGGACAGGTGAAGGATACTGCTTCGGACCAATTAAAGAGCATCCGTATGAGTTTGTATCGAAAAAGATCGGAGTTGCGAAAGGCCTTTGAACGTATTGTTTCCAAACTTAATAAGCAGGGATATTTAGCAGAAATCGAAGAAAGTTTTATGAATGGAAGACGGGTAGTAGCTGTCTTTGCTGAGCAAAAACGAATGGTGAAAGGGATTTTACATGGCGAAAGCGATACAAGACGCACCTCTTTCATTGAGCCTGAAGAGACGATCGGGTTGAATAACGAAATTTTTTCGCTGGAAAATGATGAGCGCAAAGAAGTCTATAGGATATTACGACAACTCACGAAGGATCTGTCTAAATATGAAGGCCTTCTTTCAACCTGGCATGACATAGTTGGGGAATATGATTTTATTCGTGCCAAGGCAAAATTGGCTATCGATATCAAAGGTGAGTACCCTGCAATTAGTGATCAATCGCGCATTCACCTCGTGCAGGCATATCATCCATTACTACTTCTTTATAATCAAAAATCAGGCAAGCAAACTATTCCCGTCACTCTGAACCTGGATGAAAAAAATCGAATCCTCGTTATTAGCGGTCCGAATGCGGGTGGCAAGACAGTAACAATGAAAACTGTTGGCCTTTTGCAGATGATGATTCAAAGCGGATTGCTCGTGCCGGTACATCCTTCTTCCGAATTCGGAATTTTCAAACAACTAATGATCCACATCGGGGATACGCAAAGCCTCGAATTTGAATTGAGCACATATAGCAGTCATTTGTTGAACATGAAGCACTTTATCGAGAGCGCCAATGGTCGGACTCTTTTTTTTATCGATGAGCTAGGCAGCGGGAGCGATCCTAATCTCGGTGGTGCGTTTGCAGAGGTGATATTGGAAGAGTTGACAAAAAAACATGCTTGCGGTATTGTCACTACACATTACCTCAACCTGAAGATCATGGCTAATAAAACGCCCGGCATTATAAACGGTGCCATGGCTTTTGATGAAAAAAATCTGTTGCCTTTATACCGGCTGATCGTCGGTAAGCCGGGCAGTTCTTATACGTTTTCAATCGCAGAAAGAATTGGAATGAATAAGAACCTGATACAACGCGCAAGGTCCCTTGTAGATGAAGAACATTTTCAACTTGATAAATTATTAAATAGGACAGAACAGGATCTACAGAATATTCAAAAAAAAGAGAAAGAATTGCAAGCCCTGTTAAAAGAAAATGAAAAATTGAAAAGAGAAATGCATCACGTGCTCAATAGAGAAAGACATGAGCAACAAGTGGAAGTTTTAAAGCAACAGAATAAGATATCTGAAGAACGCGTCGCCTATCTAAAGGATATTGAAAGAAAACTAAAACAAATACTAACCGAGTGGAAAAAGGAAGAGAATAAGAACAAGGTGATCAAAGATATCCAGGCGCTGTTGTTTAAAAAAAATGAGCAGAGAACGGTTAATAAAATGAAGAAGAAAATTGACTCGAAATTTGAACAGGTAGGGGGCGAAATACAAAAAGGAGACAAGGTAATGAT
>DASXOT010000519.1:0-3768 GCA_036494065.1 Chitinophagaceae bacterium | reverse complement strand
CGTCCCAGGATTCCAGGAATAAATCCGACAGGAATAAACACGGATGCTAATATCAAGGCAATAGCGACAACAGGCCCGGATATATCTTTCATCGCATGCATGGTCGCTTCTTTCGGCGACATTTTTTCCACATCGATATAATGCTGCACCGCCTCCACCACAATAATTGCGTCGTCCACCACTATCCCGATAGCCAGCACAAAACCAAACATCGTGAGTGTGTTAATTGTAAATCCCAACAATGTAAAAAATGCAAATGTTCCTATAATGGACACGGGTATTGCCAATATCGGAATCAATGTAGCCCTCCACTCTTGCAAAAAGATGAACACAACCAGTACCACAAGTCCTAACGCTTCCAGGAGTGTGTGTACCACCTCATCTATCGAAACCTCAACAACTGAAACCGTTTCGAAGGGAACTACGTAATCTACATCTTTTGGAAATGATTTCTTCATTGCTTGCATAGCCTTATAAACACCTTGAGCCGTTGCCAATGCATTACTTCCCGGAGCCTGGTAAACTAACAAATAAGACGCTCTTTTTCCATCAACGAAAGAATTGCTTGCATAACTAAATTTTCCGAGCTGAGCACGCGCAACATCTTTCAGGTATACAATCGAACCACTGTCTGGTCGTGACCGAACGATAATACTATCAAACTGGCTTGGGGTACTGAGACGACTATTTGTTAAGACTGTATACTCAAAAGCCTGTTCACTCCGCTGAGGAGGTGCACCCACCGTTCCTGCCGCTATTTGAATATTTTGCTCCTGCAATGCCGCTACTATATCGTTTGCCGTAAGGCCCTTCTGCGCCATTTTATCCGTCTCCAACCAGATGCGCATGCTAAAATCATCTGCCCTGGTAAATACGTCGCCAACTCCGTTTACGCGCAGCAGACTATTCTTTACAAAAATATTTGTATAGTTATCCAGGAATGTTACAGCGTGCGTTCCGTGTGGAGAATACATGGCTACAAGCATTAAGATACTTGGGTTTCGCTTACGTGTGACAATACCCAGGTTTCTTACATCTACTGGCAAAGCAGGTGTGGCAATCCCTACGCGATTTTGAATATCAAGAGCGCCTGATGTAACATCTGCTCCCACGTTATAAGTGACAGTAATGGTACTTTGCCCACTCGATGTACTGTTGCTTTGCATGTAAGCCATACCCGGCGTACCATTTACCTGCGTCTCAATTGGCGTCGTCACTGTTTCATCCACCGTCTCGGCATCGGCTCCATTATAGGTGGTCGAGATATTTACTGTAGGAGGACTAATCTCAGGATACTGGCTAATGGGCAGGTTGATGATAGATAAAACACCCAGCATCAATATAACAATCGAAATAACTATTGCGGTGACGGGACGTCGTATAAAAGTATCTGCGATCATGATCTCGTATTGGTAACTCTATTTCTTAGGATGCGATGTTATTTGAACCCTGGAACTATCTTTTACTTTTTGGAAACCTTCCGTGATTATTTTATCCCCTTCATGCAGGCCCTGCATTACCACTACCTTGTCGTTTATCAAGGCTCCTAAAACAAGTTTTCGTTGAATAGCGTGGCTACTGTCATTAACTGTAAACACAAAAAACTCACCCATCTGTTCTGTCACCGCCTCATAGGGGATCAGCAATAATGCACTGTCGCCGGCATTATTTTTTACACGCACATTCACATTCATTCCCACCTTAAGGTTATTTTGCGGATTAGGGAAGATCAACCTGGTTCGGATGGTTCCGGTTTGTGGATCTACGGCACGATCAATAAGACTTATTTTACCGGTCTCAGGGTAAATGACATCCCCGGAAAATTGTAGCGTGAATGACGAATCCTTTTTTGGAGCCGGATTTTTTTCTAACTGGGTAAATCGCGGAATTAATCTCTGATCCACTTGTATATCCACAGCCATCGGATCATCCGACGAAACCGTGTTCAACAAAGTTTGATTGGCGGTGACCAATGCGCCAATTTTTACAAGTGATATACCAATAGTACCCGTGAAAGGCGCACTAATGGTGGAATAATTCACAGTTGTTTGAACATTTCTCACATTTGATTGAGCTGCCTCAACCTGCATTTTAGCACTTTCTAGATCAGCCACTGCATGATCATAAACTTGTTTCGCAATGGCATCCTGTTTAAACAGATCCGCATAACGGTCTGCATCTTGCTGCGCTTTTGCCAGGTTCGCTTTTGAAACATTCAGATTAGCAACTGACTGATCAAGGTTCGCCTGGAATTGTTGCCGATCTATATCGTACAATTTTTGTCCTTTCACCACGCGCTGTCCGTCTTTGAAATAAATGCCAGTAACATATCCAGTGACCTGCGCCCGAAGATCATTTTGATCTAAGGCTGCAACTGTCGCAGGATACACATCGTAGTACGTGGTCTTTTCCTTCTGTACGGTTTCCGCAGTCACGGTAGGCGGCGGCGGAGCTTTTGGCTGTTCATCTTTTTTACCTGATCCACAGGAAAAAAATAAAACTGCCAGGCTTAAGAAAGAAAGAAATGTCAACACCCGGTTTTGCATACACTATTTATTAACTTTACAGGTTTATCTTCCATTCATAACTTATCACATCACTGCCCCAACGTTCCCAGCGACTTTAATACATCGATCCGGCTTTGCAAAAGCTGATACAATGCAGTATATAAATTGATTTGCGAAGTTCGCAAATCACTTTCAGCAACGATCACATCCAGATAGGTTTTGATCCCCTGCTGGTATTGCAGCCTTATCACATTATATACATCCATCGCAAGGTCAACATTATCTTTCAATGCAAGATAATTGGCAAGATTACCTTTATAAGAAGCCAGTGCCGCTGCGTATTCGGTTCTGATAGCATTTTGCAGTGCAGTAATAGTCCAATCCAAACGTTTCACCTGTAGTTCAGCGGTCCTGACCTGGAAAATTCTTTTTGTTCCCTGGAAAATTGGAAAACTAAGTTGTATTCCCAGGTTTGAAGTTGGAAATGATGTTTGATACAGTTTGCCAAAGCTGTTATTGAAATAATCCAGGATATAATTGCCATACGCAGATACTGAAGGCAAAAACCCCCATTTATAATATTTCAAATTATATTGCTGCAAATTCTTTGTTGTTTGCAGCAACCTAAATTCAATTCTGTTATCATAATTAATTTCCTGGGTAGTATCGATTGTGATCTCTCTTTCGAGTTCCGCACTGTCATACTGTAGTTGTAATGAAGCACTATCCGGATAACCCATCAACTCCCGCAGATTAAAATATTTGGCAGTTAATAGATCCTGTTGTTGTTTGCGCTCCGCATTGGCATTGTTTAAGGAAATTGTGGCCCGTTTATAATCTGTTTTATCAACAATACCGCCTTTATATTGATTGTATGCATCCTGCAAACTCCTGTTTAACCTTACTATATCTTCATCCAGTACGGAAACCTGTTTTTGTGTAAGAAGCACATCATAAAAAGCCTTGCTCACGTCCGCAATAATGCCGATCCTCGTACTATCGGTAACCTGCCGCGCTGCCTTTCGGATGTCAGTAGCAGATCGTGAAGCCAACAAAACATCGCGATTGAAAATGTTTTGTGTTGCTCCCAACTCGATTGCAGAAACATCTTTTGTTCCTGTTGATACATAGTTACCATTGAAATAAGTAGTCGGCTGTTTAATATTGTATTGATAGTAAGCGTCAAGGTTCAACTGTGGATACCAATCAGCCAGTTTTGTGCGAATGGTAGCTTCGGCGATTTTTTCATCGATCAATGATT
>DASXOT010000518.1:0-2131 GCA_036494065.1 Chitinophagaceae bacterium | reverse complement strand
AAATGGAATTTTAGGACAGTTGTTGTTTTATCTGCAATGAAACTGTACGACTATTCGCCAAATACGATTTAAATCGGCCATTTAGTAGAAAAAAAGACTACTCGTCGTGTACGTTGTGGTTCATAGCGGACTTTGTGACCTATTTCTTATGCAAAGTTCAAACTTCGAACTGCGCTTAAAAAGACCATTTTATTCTGCCCAGCCAATTGTGGATCGCCAGATAAAAAACTTCGAATACAAAAGGCTCAGACCAAACGTTCCTATTTCGCCATAATCGGTTATCGACTTTGTCCTGCCATTGTAATTGATGGTTGTAGTGGCTGTTTGGTCATCTGTCCAACTAACAGAGTAATTATCTTCAAGCCTGTCCGGTTGCAAATATTTCAATATGGATAAGAGTTCATCAAACTCTGCCCTGGGGATGGTTCCATGAAACTCTCCCGTTTCATCATTAAAATTTATTGCTTTATAAGTCACCTCCCTTTTTTTGTTGATCGACATTTCAAAGATCGGGCAGGTGCCAAAACATGGACTTGTTTTGAAACTGATGCTGTCAATGTTGAAATTGGCCGGGGGATTGGAGTTGTACTCGATAAAATTATTGAATTTATAAACTAAGGTGTCTAATCTTTCCCGTGGTAATTGCGACTCCTGTACAATTATTTTCTTTTGCAATCCAGATGTGTCAATGGAAACCAGTGAAACCAGATCCAGCGAAAAACTTCCCCTGTCAAGATTGCGAACAGTATAATGATTGCTGCCATTGTCCAGGACTATCAAAAAATTTGTATAACCGTAAAGTACCAGATCGGTAAGATGATTATTATCGATGTCAACCTTGAAGAATTTATTCCTGGCATAGGCAGCAGTATCTTCATTTTTACTGTTTTCATCAAGAGGGAAGTTCTTTTTAAATTTTTTATCGACATTTTTTACCAGGAAATGATAGACATCTTCAATGGTTTTGAGGTCGTCTATTTTATTGGCAAGGCAATTTGAATAGAGCAAAAGTATCCATAAGAAGCCTGGCAACTTCATGTCGATTGATAAGGGTTTGTATAAAAAGTTCTCGTGCCGGTTTTGATTTTCCGGATTCCCGGCTGCAGTTACTTCAGTTTTATCCTAAGCACATTCATGTCGTTTGTAACGTATAGAGTTTTCTGGTCGGGAGAAAATGCACAATTGGAGGCCGCGTCCGTCAATTTTATTTTTCCCAACAATTTTCCTTTACTATTAAATATCCACACACCACCCGGTCCTGCTGCAAAGACATTTCCTTTTTTATCAATTTTTAACCCGTCGGGCAAACCTTTTTCCCTGGTAGAATCAAAGCCAGTGGCACTGTAGAATATCCGGGGGTTTGATAGTTTATCATTATTGATATCAAACGCATACCAAAACGGTTTGTCCGGATCAGAATTGGATACGATCAGGGTTTTTTCCCCGGGCATAAAGGCAATGCCATTGGGTCGCGTTATAGAATCTGCTAACAGGATTATATCACCATTCTTTTTTACTTTATATACGCCCTGGAAAGAGATTTCTTTTTTAGGATCATCCATTCTTTTTTCCAGTCCATAAGGTGGGTCAGTAAAGAACAATTCTCCCAGTTTGCTATATACTGCATCATTGGGGCTATTGAATTTTTTTCCCTGGTAATTATTTGCAACGGAAATGAATTTGGGCTGAGGGGCATTGATGGGTGCATTCATTCTTGCCATTTGACGGTTACCGTGCTGGCAAAGGACCAACTGGCCATTTGGGTCAAGTACCAAGCCATTGGATCCCATTTCACCCGAACGTTTTAATGAATCGGTGTATCCTGAAGGTGTTAAATAAATTTCCTTTCCCTTTTGCTCTGTCCATTTGTAAATGATATTCTGAGGTACATCGGAAAACAGTAACATGTTACCTGGTTGTATCCATACAGGCCCTTCACTCCAGTCAAAGCCTTCAGCAATGATTTCCACCTTTGCATCTTTTGAGAGAATTTGATCGAGCGCAGGATCTATTCTCTCAATCGTTCCTGTTGTTTTATATTTCGGGATGTCTTGTCCAACTGAAATATTGCTCAGCAGGAAACTCGTAGCAACAAAAAAAAGTACCCGGTAATTCATGCGATTGCATTAGA
>DASXOT010000517.1:0-6195 GCA_036494065.1 Chitinophagaceae bacterium | reverse complement strand
ATTTACAGTCGTGCGAGCGCCTATCCATAGTACATCGACTTCAAAACTCAACGCATCTTCCACTTGTTTACCCGTTGCTACTTCAACCGTAACAGGCAAACCTGTCAATTGCTTTGCTTTTAACAGCCACGGTAAACCCTTGACACCGATACCCTCAAAACTGCCGGGTCGGGTGCGAGGTTTCCAAATGCCTGCCCGGATCATATCAACCTTGCCGGTGGCAGCCAAACGTTGAACAGTTTCAATAACCTGTTCCTCTGTTTCTGCGCTACAGGGACCACTAATGATCAATGGACGTTTGCTCCATTTCTGTTGCACTATTTCTTTCATTGTTTGAGTCGCTTGCATTTTGCGAAGATAAGCGATTGTGGGTAAGGGAATGAAGGCCTGTGGCCCTTTTTTGGGAATTGTTTGAATTTTGGAAAGGCGAAATTAGGAAATTTTGAAATTGCACTATTCAATTGCCCCTTTCCCAATTTCAAAATTGAAAATTGCCATCTTTTTGCTATCGCCAACTCATAACATTACTTTATAAATTTCTCAGTGAAATTTATTGGATATTAGATAATGACAAAAATTCTTATCCCGTTTTTTCTATTTTCTTCCATTTTATGTTTTGGGCAGAAGAAAGAGATAATGGGCACAATGAAATACGCAGGTTATTACAGTTACGGAAAAAACATTAGAGATAAAACAGGTGGTGTTATTGTTTATCCTGAGACGGACAGCACGATACTTTTTTGTATTGACTTAAATCGGGGAGTTCCATCTTACAACATGGGTTTTGCATATGGACGACTGAAGATCATCAAAGATGGTGGGATATTTTATGAAAAACCCGATTCAGCCGGGAGCGGTTGCAAGTGGCTTTTCGTTTTTTCAAAAAAGAATTTAACTATTAGAACACTCGACCATCAGTATGAGTGTGGTTTTGGGGCTGGCGTGTTTGCGGATGGTGATTTCAAAAGAGCCTCTTCTAAAATATTTGAATTTTTTGAGGATAATGAAGGTCGGAAATTTTACTTCCGGCAGACAAGCCCGGAAGACTATAATAGTCAGTAATCATCTTACATGATAATAAAATTTCCCAGCTCCCCTTTCCAAAATTCACATATAGCACCAGTAAAATTCGAATTACGAAATCCGGGCTTTGTGTTAGCCTTTCACTTGTTTTTGGTAATATTCACACACTCCTCTCATAAAACAGATCTCACATTTGGGCGTAGGCCTGCAAATTTCCCTTCCATGAAAGGACATCGCCATGCCGGCATCCCAGTCCTTTTGAGGCAGTTGCTCCATGATCTGTTTTTCGATCTTCTTGGGATCAGTACCCGATGCTATACCCAACCTTGGAGCCACACGCACAACATGCAGATCGACGATGACACCCTCAGGTTTTTTTCCAGCCTCGCGCAAAATCACATTCGCTGATTTTCTGCCAATACCCGGCAATTCCGTTAATTCTTCAAGCGTAAGAGGAATAGCTTTATCCGATTTTATTTTTTGCGACATCTCCATCAGCCATTTAGTCTTGTTGCCGAAGTTGCGCACTTTGCTGATGAATGGTTCGAGAGATTTGCCAGTTGCTTTAGAAAGTGCCTGCATATTGGGAAAAGCCTCAAATAACTTAGGCGCGAGTGAATTGATATTGCGATCTGAATCCTGGGCCGACAGCACAACCATCACTACTAATTGATAAATATTTTTATAGTCGAGCGGATGCTTTTTGTCCTTGTAATGTTTCAATAGCGGCTGGATCGCTACTTTCCAATCAACCTTTAATTCCATGATGAAATCTTTGAGTGATAAATCTACTGAAATAATTAATGGCCGGAATTTCCCAATTGTACTTTTCCCAATTCAAAATCAATTTAATTTCTCCTACACCAGGCAACTTTGTAACTCCTCCATCATATTTTTACTTCCAATGAAAAAGGGAGTGCGTTGGTGCAGTTCGGTCGGTTGTATATCAAGTATCCGTTGTTTCCCATCGATCGCTTTGCCTCCTGCCACTTCGGTGATAAAAGCAAAGGGATTGCATTCATACAACAATCGCAACTTTCCGTTGGGACGATCCAGGGTGCCAGGATACATAAAAATACCGCCCTTGATCAGGTTACGGTGTACATCTGCCACCATACTCCCGATATAACGCTGTGTATATGGGCCGCCATCTGCTTTTGTTTTTTTCTGGCAAACATCAATGTATCGTCTCACATTTGCCTCATAGTTGAAGAAACTACCGTGATTCACTGAGTATATTTTCCCATCAGCCGGGCATTTTATGTTGGGGTGACTTAAACAGAATTCACCGATGGAAGGATCGAGTGTAAAGCCGTTAACTCCTCTTCTTGTGCCATATACCAACATCGTGGATGAACCATAGACAATGTAACCTGCCGCCACCTGGTTGATTCCGGGCTGCAGAAAATCTTCCCTCGTCACAACAGTTCCCTTAGCTGTTGTTCTGCGATAGACGCTAAAAATAGTGCCTATCGATACATTCACATCTATATTCCCGCTGCCGTCCAGTGGATCGAAAAGGCACACATACTTTGAATTCGTACTTACCTCGTCAGCGAAGGGAACAAAATCAGGAATTTCTTCGCTTGCAATGCCGGCACAACTTATGCCATGATGAAGTACCCCCGTTAATTGATTATTGGCAAATACGTCCAGTTTTTTTACATCCTCGCCTTGCACGTTTATTTCACCTGCGTCTCCCAGGATGTCCACAAGGCCGGCCTTATTTACTTCCACATTGATTCTTTTTGCTGCGAGACCGATATCCCTTAGCAAACCACTCAGCTCCCCGGTAGCTTGTGGAAACTGTCTTAGTTGGTGAATCGTAAATTCATCAAGGGTCAGAACCTTTCGGTTAACAATATTCATGGCAAGAATTTAAATCAAAAGTAAAGATTTGAATAATGAATATTTTTGCCTCCGTTTAATCAAAATCTAAAATCGGATGAAGGTTTTCAAATTCGGTGGCGCTTCAGTAAACAGTGTTGAAAGAATTATAAAGCTCGGCGATATTCTCAAAAGATTTTCAAAAGAAAAGATACTGATCGTTATTTCCGCAATGGGCAAAACGACGAATGCGCTGGAAAAAGTGAGTGAAGCCTTTTACAACGGGAAAAAAGAAGAAGCGTTGCAATTGTTTGGACTGGTGAAAAACAGCCACCTCACAACAGCTAAACAACTTTTGGTAACACATTTTATCCCTTGTGAAAAACAGATGATGGATTTTTTCACAGAAGCTGAATGGCTTTTGCACGATAAGCCTTCAAAGGAATATGATTATTATTATGACCAGCTTGTTTGCGTCGGCGAACTTTTATCCACGACTATTGTAAGTTCATATTTGAATGAAGCGGATATTAAAAATAAATGGTTTGATGTGCGGGACATTATACGCACAGATGATAATTTCAGGGATGCCAGTATCGATTGGGAATACAGCCAGGAAAAAGTTACTGATGCAGTTCTTCCGCTTTTTTCGGAAAATGACATCTTGCTCACACAGGGTTTTATAGGTGCTACGGATGAGAATGAAAGCACGACATTGGGAAGAGAAGGGAGCGATTATACGGCGGCTGTATTTGCCAACATGCTCAACGTGGAAAGTCAGACCATTTGGAAAGATGTAGAAAATGTGATGAATGCCGACCCGAAACAATTTCCGAATGCTCAGCCCATTTTTGAATTAAACTATAGCGAAGTAATCGAGATGGCTTATTATGGTGCACAGGTCATTCATCCAAAAACCATCAAGCCTCTCCAAAACAAAAGCATTCCACTATATGTAAAATGTTTCCTGGATGCTTCGCTGCGGGGAACAATCATCCACAATAAGCCGGTTCATCACTTGCCGCCGATAATTGTAGTAAAAGAAAAACAAGTATTAGTTGAAATGAGCTCAAGAGATTTTTCGTTCGTCGGAGAGCATCACGTTGCTACGCTTTATAATTTATTTGGGATCTTGAAAATAAAACCTAACCTCACCCAGAACACCGCGATCAGCTTTATAGCTGTACTGGATGACAGGGCTGAGAAAATTGACAAACTTGCATTCGAGGTTGCAGAGATATTTGACGTGCAATTGATGAAAGATCTGAGCTTACTTACGATTCGGCATTATACCAATGAAATTATTGATCAACTAACGCTGGGAAAAACGATTCTGTTACGACAGCAGACTAGAGATACTATTCAATTACTTACAGCGTAATTGCTGCATTTTATTTGTGCTAGCCGGTGAGGATTTCGTTTAAAATGTTATTCACTTCGTTCGCTTTGTTCATCACCATTAAATGACCGCCATTTTTTACAACATAATCGGCTTTCACATATTTACAGGGAAGCAGGTGATCATTAGAACCATGGATATGTATGAGATTGGGGAGACGTTCACCGTGCCGCCAGCTCATCACTTCATTTAGCGACCAACGAATAAAAGCGGGATCAGCGTTTTTTACATAGCTATACACTATTGCCTTCGTTTCCTTATCACTCGTGCCCATGCGTGTGTTAAGCAAAGTGGCTCGTTTGTATAAAAAAGGCGAGATGATTCTATGTAAACCTAATTTGCCGGCAAGTTTAAAATACCAGGGCCGTTCACTATTGCAGCCCAGGCTGGAAATGATGATCAGTTTTTTTGGCTTAATTCTTTTTGCAATTTCACTGGCGATCATGCCTCCCAGCGAGAGGCCTATTAAAATGAAATCATGGCTTGTATCGATCGATGCTGAAAGACGTTGAGCGTAATCTTCAAACCGCTCGTTTGGCAGCGGATCTATCCAGTCAATATAGACAGGTTGAAAACCGGGGGGTAACTGTATTTTGTAAAAAGCTCTTCTGTCTGCACCCAAGCCGCTGATAAAATACGCCTTCAAGAAGAAAAATTTATTGTGCTGCTATCTCTATGGATTGCTTCATTTTTTTTGGTGCCGGCTTATCATTTACAACAGCCGGTTTCCAATCAGGCATCTTTTCAAGTTGGGTGATGAGCTCATCATTAAAATCATCATCTACACCTTTGACTACTTTAAAATTAACGGGCACTCCATCGGTATCGACCACAAATTCGACTTGTACATATGCCTTCCTCATGGAACCAGGGAGATAAGCCACCATTTCTTTTCCCAATTTTTGAAGATAGTCAAGGAATGCCTGGCCGCCTCCGGGATACTGAGGCCATTGATACACTGCATCCGCTGTACTTGTTATATTTCTTGTGCGATGCGGTACCTGCTTATGAGGTGGTCTTGAATTCTCTGCCACGAGCTGCTTGCGGACAATTCCATCCACCACATAATTTCCTTTTTCGTCTACCATGATTACCGGAAGTTGCCTGTATTTTTCAAAGTAATCGTAAGCATCTTCCAGCCGAAGGGCAAACTGTTTTAGTGACGGATCGTCTTTCGAAAGACCATTCAGATAATCAACGCTATGTTTTACATTGTACCTTACCGGGAAAATGTGAACCGGAATAAAATCTTCGCCCGCATCCTTGGCGTGTGCGGCGAGAATATACAACTCATCGATCTGGCCATCGGTAATAGGTATGCAGCCGACAGTAACACAACTTCCGTGGATATAGATATCGCCTCCGGGCCTCAATGAATCACTTAATATGCGATCGGAAACATTAGGGTAGTTAATTCCCAATGCGAGATAATAATCGCTTTTCGGGTTGAACTCGTTGATATAGTAAAAACCTTCAGGCACCTGGAAATCGCCCGCCATTCTTTTGGGTCCAAGCGTTCCTGCAAGCGCGCAAATCTTATAAGTTTTAAAAAGTTGATAAGGATCTTTTAGATCATTCTTTACCCACACTTCCATTTGGCTATCGTATTTAAATGACCGGATATAGATATACCTGGCAGGCCAAACAAGCTTTTTCGCCTCAAATTGCCTGCGCAAAGTATCTTCTTTTCGCGCCATGGCTTCCGCCGGACGTTGTAGTGTTTTTTGATACTCGATAAATGACGTGCTGATCGATGAAGCGAAAGAAGTTCCGTTCTTCTGGGCAGAAGCAAAAAATACAATACCACAAAAGAAAATTAGTGCACAGAGGTTTTTCATTCCTGAATATTTATCCTTGATAAAAACGAATTTTTTGAACGATAAGTATCAAAAAAAATTAATGATTTGCAAAGATAAATTAATTCAGGGCACAAGGTGGGTTCGATG
>DASXOT010000516.1:0-7468 GCA_036494065.1 Chitinophagaceae bacterium | reverse complement strand
CGCCATATTCTTCGGGTACCAAAACGCCCATCATCCCAAGCCGTCCCAGTTCTTTAAATATATGAACGGGAAATTCCTGGCTCTCATCCCATTCCATCACATGAGGCCTGATATTTTGTTCTGCAAAATTCCTGGCGGCATGGGCAATTTGCTCCGATATTTCACTTACCTGAAAATCCATAATGGTTTAATTAAATTATGATGCCATCTCATCCAGTACCGGCAGAGATGGCATCACTTTATAAAATCACATTAGCAAGCAACCAAGATCAACAATATGGCAATCGTTAAAGGCCATGCAAGGTAAAGGAATTTTTCTCAAGCAAACAAGCGTTATTTAAAATTTTTTTATCCTTATCGCATTGCTCATTTCCTAATTCAATAATGAACAACAATGACTCCGTACGTTTTAAATGTTCAGGACCAAACCATCATAAGCAAGATGAATATTTTGAGGCAATTCTCCTTCAATGACTTCGTGAAGGCCCAACTGATGAGAAATATGCGTGAAATAGACCGTGGGTATCCGGAGTTCCTTTACGAGGTCAATGGCTTCGCCAAGACTAAAGTGTGAAACATGAGATTGTTTGCGCAACACATTCACCACAAATATTTCACTTCCTTTTATTTTCTCTTTTTCGTCCGGGTCAATACGATTGGCATCAGTAACATAGGTAAATTTTCCAAACCGAAAACCAAGCACCGGCATTTTTAAATGCCAAACCTGGATCGGAATAATAGAAATATCGCCTATCGAAAACGGATCAAGTGTGATGGTGTTCAAATTGAGATCTGGAACTCCCGGGTATTTTTTATCGGCAAATGCATATCCAAATTCTCTTTTCAATGCTTCCTCCGTAAGCGCATTCGCGTAAATTTCCATCTTCTTCTTATTAAAGAAATTGAAAGCCCTTACATCATCCAGTCCTGCAATATGATCTTTATGCGGATGCGTAAAAAGGATGGCATCTACATTTTTTACTTTTTCTCTTAGCATCTGGCAGCGAAAATCTGGTGTAGTATCAACAACAATGGTAGTATTCGCCGACTGCACCATGATGCTGGGTCGGAACCGCTTGTCCTTCTTGTTAGGGGAGGTGCAAACTTCACAATCGCAGGCTATCATAGGTACTCCGCTGCTGGTGCCGGTACCCAAAAAAGTTATTTTAAGTGAAGGGTAAGCCACCATTAAAAATACGAAATACGGAGTAAGATAGTCGCGGGGGAAGTGGTTTAATTATTTCGTTCGGTATGTAGTTTTGATGCAATATCTGAATGTAATTTCCGGGACTCTTCAGAAAGTTTTTCAGCCCGAACATCCAATTGAGGGATCAAATCAATCAGTGTATTTATTCGGCCCTCTGTTTGCAGGAATTTATTCAACACCACCACTTTTTTCTGTTCCAAAATGCAACAACCGCTTTGAAACGTTCCTCTTTCATACCGGATCACATAGCCTGATTCACCTATGATCTTTTCCAATTTATCAAGAGTTGATTGGGTATATTTCATACAGCAAATTTAGTTGTCGTCCCGTTGAATCCAGCTTTTTTAAGGATTCATTATCCACAGTAACTGGTTTTTTATATATTTGATTGAACCCCCATCCATGAAGAAGTTTACCACTCTGGCCACTTGCCTCATTTCCACCTATTTTCTTTTTGCTCAGAAAACAATCCCTGAATTTGGAAAGATTGACCTGAGCGATCTTCAATTAAAATCCTGTTCATTTGAGCCTGATGCGCCAGCCTTGAAGCTCTTTGATGTGCAGGATGTTGAATTCAAGGTCGATCCATATAGTTCAAGATTGATCACCGAAAGACGTGTTCGGATCAAGATATTCAATCAGGAAGGGTACAAATTTGCGTCCGTAAAAATTCCTTATTATAGTAAAAGAGGCGTTACCAAAATGAAAGACCTCGGCGGTGTAGTTTATAGCCTGGACGCGACCGGGAATATCACGATTCAAAAACTTGAAAAAAAAGATTTTTTTAAGGAGAAATCAGAACAAAACCTCGGCATCTTAAATTTTACATTTCCAAATCTTAAGCCAGGCAGCATTGTTGAATTCAGGTATACAAAAATTGAGAAAAACCTGATCGATATCGATCCATGGACAGCCCAGGACGAAATACCTACACAGTACACATCTATCACGATCAAAATGCCAATTTTTTCAAGTATCAGGGAAAAAATTTATGGCCTCGATTCAATTGTAAAAAAAAGCGTAGTTAATAATTTCAACGCCAATTGGACACAGCATTCCTATTATGGAGAGAACATCAGGTCGTTTCGGGCTGAGCCGTTTATGATTGACGAAATAGTTTTAAGAAGAAGAAAATAATAAGCCCTACTTACTTTGCATTTTTATTACCGGTACGATCATTTCCTCCAAACTAACACCGCCATGTTGGAAAGTGTTGCGGTAATAGTTCACGTAGTAATTATAATTGTTGGGGTAGCAGAGATAGCCATCTTCCCGGGCAAAAATAAATGACGAGTTAACAGTAGGAACAGGCAGCCCGGCCTGCCTCGGGTCACGAAAAGCAAGCACCTCTTTGGGCTCATAATTCAAATTGCGGCCATGCTTATAGCGGAGATTTGTCGTTGTTTGCTTATCGCCAACCACTTTATACGGTGTTTTTACCCGGATACTTCCATGATCCGTCGCCAACACGATCTTAATATTCTTATCCGCAATTTTTTTCAGCGCCTGGTGAAGCGGTGAATGTTCAAACCATGAAGCGGTGATACTTCGGTAGCTCATTTCATCGCCGGCCAATTCTTTGAGTACCTCCATTTCCGTACGGGCATGACTGAGCATATCCACAAAATTGTAAACGATCACATTGATGTCATTTGTCAAAAGGTTATGGATATTATTCATCAAATCAAGGCCAGCCTGGTTGTTTACTACCTTGGTATAGGAATACCGGAGATTTTCTTTCCCCAACCTTTTCAATTGTGCTTTGAAAAATAGTTCTTCATGCAAATTTTTTCCGCCTTCTTCGTCGTCATTCTTCCATTCAGCGGGAAATTTCTTTTCAATGTCAGTGGGAAGCAACCCGGAAAAAATTGCGTTTCGCGCATATTGTGTGGCAGTAGGCAGTATGCTGTAAAAAGTATCTTCTTCCAGTATCCTGAAGTTGTCGGCAAAGATGGGTTGAATCGATTTCCATTGGTCAAATCGCAGGTTGTCAATTAAGATAAAAAAAAGCGGCGTGCCTTTTTCGACATGTGGCAACACTTTAAATTGAAACATGGTATGACTCATTACAGGGCCTGTATCACTTTTGGGATTGACCCACGAAGCATAATTCCTTGAAACAAATTTGAAAAATTCAGTGTTCGCTTCACTTTTTTGCTGTTGCAACACTTCTTGCATTTCGGGACTATCGCTCTTCTGCATTTCCAGCTCCCAATACACGAGTTTTTTATAAATATCCATCCATTCGTTATAATCCGGATTGCTGTTCAGCGCCATGAACAGGTTGCGGAATTGCTGCTGGTACGCAGTGGTAGTTTTTTCGGCAACCAGCCTTCTGTTATCAATTATTTTTTTTAAACTAAGCCAAACCTGGTTAGGATTTACAGGCTTGATCAAATAGTCGCTGATCTGGCTCCCGATCGCTTCATCCATCAGGTTTTCCGTTTCATTTTTGGTGATAAGCACAACAGGCAATGAACCATTTACTTCTTTAATTTTTGCAAGCGTCTCAAGCCCCGTAATCCCCGGCATTGTTTCATCGATTAATACTACATCCACGGGGTTTTCTTTTACAAAGTCAATTGCCTCAAATCCATTTGTAAGTGTTTTCACTTCATAACCCTTGCCTTCCAGGAATAATTTTTGCGATTGCAAACTTTCTATTTCATCATCAACCCAAAGAATTTTTGGAACTGCCATTCGATTTTGATTTATTTTTCAATAGTTGCCGGAATAAAATTTCACTTTCTGTATATAGGTGCTCTTGAAAATCGTTTGCATAAGACTGTTACGCACCAACTCTGAAGTCCGTATAATATCATTGTAATCCGCGATTTCAAATTTAGTTTATTAAACCCAGCTATTGTAGTTTTGCCCACACGCTTCGAAGACGGTTTAACAAAAAGACAACAGCATGGCGTTTGTACGCAAAATAATCAACGACCCCGTTTATGGTTTTATTACGATCGATCATCCGCTTTTGCTGAGTATTATCTCTCATCCGCACTATCAACGCCTTCGCCGGATTCACCAAATGGCCTTCGCACACCTGGTTTATCCCGGAGCTGTGCACTCGAGATTACATCATTCACTGGGTGCTTATCATTTAATGAACTGTGCTCTCACGGAGCTAAAAAGTAAAGGGACAATTATTACACCGGAAGAAGAATTGGGTGCGAGGATCGCTATTTTATTGCATGATATTGGTCATGGACCATATTCACACGCCCTGGAAAATGAACTGGTACCTCACGTGAGCCATGAAGATATTTCTTTGCTTATCATGGAGACAATGAACAAGGAATATTCGGGCCAACTTCAAATTGCCATCGATATTTTTAAAAATGAATATCCCAAACGTTTCCTGCATCAGTTGGTGTCGGGTCAACTTGATGTTGACCGGATGGATTATTTATCCAGGGATAGTTTTTTCACCGGCGTTGCAGAAGGCGTTATCAGTTACGATCGCATTTTAAAAATGCTGGTCGTAAAGAATGATGAATTGATGATCGAAGAGAAAGGAATTTATTCCATTGAAAAATTTTTAGTGGCGAGACGATTGATGTATTGGCAGGTGTACCTGCACAAAGCGGTTATGGGAGCCGAAATGCTGTTGGTAAGAATCATTCGACGGGCGAAGGATCTTTTAAAAAAAGGCATTTCAACAAAGGCAGCCACCAATGCTTTGGATTTTTTTTTAAACAACTCCGAGCGTGTTTCTGTTAAAGATCATCTCGAATTGTTCTGCAATATGGATGATTACGACGTAATGTGTACGATCAAGAATTGGGGCAATCATCCCGATAAAATATTATCAGTTATGAGTCGTTGCCTGGTTGATAGAAAACTTTTCAAAATAAAATTACAGGCCGAGCCCTTTGATGAAAGGACAATCAGTGAAAAAAGACAGGAAATAATGAGTCGCTTTGACATCAATGAACATGGGGCAAATTATTTTGTTTTTACGGGGGTAGCGACTAACACCACTTATGACCTTAGCGATGAAAGAATTAATATTTTATTCAAGGACGGAACAATAACGGACATCTCAAAAATCGACAATGCGCTTATTCATCAACAACTGTCGGGTCCTGTTAAAAAATATTATTTTTGTCATTATAGGTAAATTATAGACTAACCTTAGATAGCTATGAGCTGCGAGCCATTAGCCAGTATGTCATTTGTCAGTAGTCATTAAACAGTAGAATATGATACCGCTTGAAGAGCTGGATGTTTGCAAAACTTCAATCGAGCTCGGTGAATTGATATGGGGAACTGTTGCAAGGTGGCCTTCTTTTGCAAAAGATATTTTAGGAAAATAATTAGTACGTTCTCCAGATTCTATAGCTCTCAGCATGGCAGATACTTCTATAAAGAAAATAAAAACCTTTGTTTTTATAGCAGGGCTTCGGCAAAGGAAACAGAGACGGCAATAAAAAAAGCAATTAATAGAAATCTAATCTCTAAAGAAGAAGGTGCCCTGATTGAAATAAAATTAATCTCTTACTTTAGACTTATAAACGGTTATATTAAGTCAATTGGTATAAGTAAACCGACTGAAAAATCCAATGACCAATGACTCAATGACCAATAACTTTACTATGAACTTTTCCGCTTCACAAATAGCCTTACTTGTCAACGGTAAAATAGAAGGTGATGCACAGGCTTGTGTAACATCTTTTGGGAAAATAGAAGAGGCCGCGCAGGGTCAACTTGCCTTTCTCTCCAACCCGAAATATGAAGATCATTTGTATACCACGCGGGCATCGATCGTCATTATAAATGCATCACTGGCATTAAAGCAAGCCGTTAACACTACCCTGATCCGTGTACCCGATGCATATAGTGCTTTTGCTGCGCTCCTGGAAAAATACCAGGAAATGATGACACAACAAATGAAGGGAATACAGCAGCCGAGTCACATTGCCAGCTCGGTTACTTACGGAGAAAATGTTTTTATCGGCGCATTCGCTTACCTGGGAGAAAATGTAAAACTGGGAAACAATACAAAAATTTTTCCCAGTGTATTCATTGGGGACAATGTAAAAATTGGCGACAATACTATCATTCATCCGGGTGTAACAGTTTATAAAGATTGCGTGATCGGAAATGATGTAACTCTACATGCCGGTACCGTTATCGGAAGTGATGGTTTTGGCTTTGCTCCGCTGGCTGATGGCAGCTTTAAAAAAGTTCCCCAGTTGGGAAATGTCATCATTGAAGATCATGTTGAAATTGGCGCCAATACAACGATTGACAGAGCCACTATAGGATCTACAATTATTAAAGCCGGAGCAAAACTGGATAACCTAATTCAGGTAGCACATAATGTGGAGGTAGGAAGTAATACCGTGGTGGCCGCGCAGGCAGGAATAAGCGGAAGCACAAAAATCGGCCGCAATGCCATGATTGGAGGCCAGGTAGGTATAGTTGGTCACCTACACATTGGTGATGGCGCCAAAATAAATGCGCAAAGCGGCGTAAGCAAATCGGTTGAAGCCGGCAAAGCGGTAACGGGTTCCCCTGCTCACGATTATACGGCCGCACTTCGCAGCCAGGCGATCGCTCGTCATCTTCCTGAATTGGAAAAAAGAATAAAACAATTAGAAGCGCTGGTAGATCAATTGATGAAAGAAAAGATCAATTAAATCTTTCTTTGCACAAGTGTTCAATAAAACGGGCGTCGAATAATTCAATCACTTAAATACCTTCTTTAACAACAAGAGGTTGCTTCTATCTGCGGTCGACAACTAATGAGTTGCTGACTGCCGATTAAAAAGACTTCTCCCTATCTTTGTTTGCATGATAACTGAGACAAAAAAGAAACCTTATACTGATAATATGACGACTGGATTCAAACCGAATAAACAACACACTTTACGGTCGAACATAAATATTTCAGGGATGGGGCTTCATACAGGAATATTGGTTGATATGGTATTAAAACCTGCGCCAATAAACTTTGGTTTTCAGTTTCAACGCATCGATATTCCAGGCGAGCCAGTCATCAAAGCTGATTGTGACCTTGTGACAGATACGAGCCGGGGAACTACATTGGAAAGTAATGGGGTCAAAATAAATACCGTAGAACATATCCTCGCTGCACTTGTGGGAATGGGAATTGATAATGTGCTAATAACCCTCAATAGACCTGAGGTACCTATTGTAGACGGAAGTTCCGGCCCCTTTACAGAATTGATCGAAAAAGCTGGAATTGCCGAGCAGAACGCCGAGAAGATCTGGTACACGATTGATCAAAAC
>DASXOT010000515.1:0-4337 GCA_036494065.1 Chitinophagaceae bacterium | reverse complement strand
AACAAACCAGTTATTTTGTTTTGTAATTAGCAGACTGTGTTTATTGTTGTATAGCAAAGCTAAACGTCTTTGCACATTGGTGAGTCCAATTCCGGAACTTTTATCCTTCACTTCAGTGGAGCTTTCATCAAATGTGTTACGAACCGAAAAAGAAAGAATATTCTTTTCAATCTTTAATTCCACATCTATCTCCGGGTTTTCGATTAGCCCCGTTCCATGTTTAAAGGCGTTTTCCACAAATGGTATCAGCAGCATCGGCTCTATCTCATAGTTCCCATCTAGCTTATCCATGCATGATTTAATTTTCAATTTGCTTCCAAAACGCTGGCGCTGAAGATCTATATAGCTTTGCAAATATTCTATTTCCCTCTGCAGGGACACTTTTTCATCGGTTTCATAAAGCATATAGCGAAGCAACGATGATAACTTGATAAGCGAAGGCTCCAGCAAGTCCGACTTCTTTCTTGCAAGTGATACCATGTTATTCATGATATTGAACATAAAATGAGGACTTACCTGTGACCGTAAAAAAGATAACTCCGTTTTTAAATTCTCGGTTTCCCTTTCCTTGATACGTTGATTTTCTTCAATCCGGTCTCTTATGGTACGGAAAGCGGTGCTGGTAGTAATAATAAAGAATAAAAAAGGAAGATTAAATACAAAAAAATTCCAGATCCGATAGGTGAAGCCTTCTAAAAATAGATTGAAGAAGAAACGGTCTACCAATAACATAACTCCTAAAGCCGAGAGCAACACGAGAAAGTATTGCCCATATCTTTTTTTATAGACTAAAAATGGAATAAATAAATAAGCATTCGCATAAAAAAGAAGCACTCTCACGAAATTGTCAGCGATATTCAGATAATAAAAACCGTTTACAATTGTGCGAGGATGAACAGAAGTATCCTTATTCATTATTGGCCTCAGTAAGTATGGAAAAGAAAACAGCAATGCCCAAAACAGGACGTGAAGACTAACAGCAAGCCACTTTTTTGTATACCACTGACCGTTCATGTGACAAAATAACCAGATAATTTCATGAATGGTCGGGGTTATGCGACGAAAAGCAGTTATGTGTCTACAAAAGACCGTGATGACGCCGGACATTAAGGCGCGAGACGTGAATCGTCCATCGTGAGAGAATTACTAAGCGCCCCTGTGTTTTTACCGCTTCAATGTATTTTATTAATTCGAAATGAAAGAATTCACATCTGCATTGGGCATAAATAGACACTACTTCGTCCAGGTAACTTTCGCCGATTTCACATCCCTGGAGTTACCACCGATCATGATCATGAAATCGCCAGATTCCCAGTCATATTTCAAATCACTGTTATAAAATTTTAAATCGTCAGGAGTTATATTAAACGTAACGGTTTTTGCTTCTCCAGCTTTTAGAAATATTTTTTGGAAGCCTTTTAATTCCTTTACGGGTCTTGTAATACTGCCTACTAAGTCGCGAATATATAATTGAACGACTTCTTTTCCATCGTGACTTCCAGAATTGGTTACGCTGATACTTGCAGTGAGTGTCTGGTTTCCTTTTGGAGATGTGCTGCTAAGTTTTAAATCCCCGTAGTTAAAACTTGTATAGCTTAAACCATAGCCAAATGGGTAAACTGGATCATTCGAGACATCAAGATAATTTGAGCGGAACTTTTGGAACCACTGCCCTTCCGGTAAGGGGCGACCGGTATTTTTATGATCGTAGTACAATGGAACCTGCCCGACATTCTGCGGCCAGGTTGTTGTCAACTTACCTGAAGGATTAACATCTCCAAACAACACATCGGAAATAGCGTAGCCTGCTTCACTACCGCCAAACCATACATTCAATATGGCGGGTACATGCTCATTCTCCCATTTAATTGCCAGTGGCCGACCCGTAAATAATAACAGCACAACCGGTTTTCCGGTTTTTAATAATGCAGTCAACAGATCTTTTTGAGATTGCGGAATCTCAATATTGCTGCGGCTGCTGCTTTCGCCCGTCATTTCGGCTGACTCGCCCAACGCAGCAACGATCACATCCGATTGTTGCGCAACATTCAGCGCTTCCTGTAGAAGTTGTTCCGTTGTTTTTCCATCTCGGTTAAATGATTTCCCAAACATGCCAGCTCTTTGTTCAAACAAGCTATCGTAGTCCAGGTAGCAGCCTTTTGCATATAAGATTTTTGCGCTGCTGCCAACGGTTTCCTGTAATCCTTGCAAAACAGAAATAGCCTTTGAAAAATCTGCAGCTACACTCCAGGTACCGGGCATATTTTCTTTAGCATATGCAAGCGGGCCGATGAGAGCAATTGTTCCGGCTTTCTTTAAAGGCAATACATTATTTTGATTTTTCAATAATACAAAACAATCGGCGGCGATTTGTCTTGCCGCTTTGCGATTAGCATCCGTATAGATTTCCGTCGCGGCTCTTTTTTCATCACAATAGCGATAAGGATCATCAAACAATCCCAATTTATATTTTGCCTCAAGTATCAACCGACACGCATCATCAATTTCTTTTTGTGTAACGTTTCCTTCCTGGAGAGATTTTTTTAACGTTGTTAAAAAACCTTCCCCAACCATATCCATATCAACCCCCGCTTTCAATGCCAGTGCTGAAACTGTTTGCAGATCACCCAGCCCATGCTCAATCATTTCGTTGATCGCTGTATAATCAGTCACCACAAATCCCTCAAAACTCCATTGCTTACGGAGTACGTCCGTCATCAAAAACTTATTTGCACTTGCTGGTATGCCATCTACTTCATTAAAGGAAGTCATTACACTTCCAACACCGGCGTCGATAGCACCTTTATATGGCGCCAGGTATTCGTTGAACATTCTTACACGGCTCATATCCGTGGTATTATAATCGCGGCCGGCTTCAGCCGCACCATATAATGCAAAATGTTTTACGCAGGCCATGATGGTATTGTTTTTGGAAAGATCGTCACCCTGGTAACCTTTGACCATGGCCTTTGCAATTTGGTAGCCTAGATATGGGTCTTCTCCAGCTCCCTCCGCAATGCGCCCCCAGCGTGGATCCCGGGCGATGTCTACCATCGGAGAAAATGTCCAGCATATTCCATCTGCGCTTGCTTCCGTAGCAGCAATTCTTGCACTGCGCTCTATCTCCTGCATATCCCAGCTGCAGGACAGGGCCAGGGGAATTGGGAACACAGTTTGATAACCATGTATCACATCCATTCCAAATATCAATGGAATCTTCAAACGACCTTGCTCGACGGCAACCTTTTGCACATCGCGAATCTTTGCAACTGATTTTATATTAAATAGTCCGCCTACCTTTCCTTCACTGATCTTCTTGCCGATATCCGAGTTGCCAGCTTGTCCTGTCGTGATATCACCGGAGCCGGGCAAATTCAATTGGCCAATCTTTTCATCGAGCGTCATCTTCTGCATTAACGCATCGATAAAAGCTTTCATCTTAGTATCCTTTGAAACCTGTGCTTGCAAGTTTAGTGATACACCAAAAAATAATACGGTAAGCAGTCTTTGTAAAAATTTCATGAGCATCTTTTTTATTTCAGCAAATGGGGTTCAATTTCTCTTTGCCAAATCGCGTACCCTTTGGCATTCATGTGCAGTTTATCCTGGATAAAAATATCGGGAATGGGCTGCCCGTCCGATCCAAGCATTTTATGAAATACATCAATAAATACAGCATTCTGCTGCTTTAATAAAAATTTCTTTATCTCTTCATTTGCCGCAATCATTTTATCACTCAACTTCCAGCGACTGGGGCTTGGCTTCAATGAAATAAAAATGATAGGAACAGATGGCGATTCCTTCCTTATCATGTCAAAAAGAACAAGGAACCTTTTGTAAACCGTTTCACCGGTTATGGTATCTGACCAGATAAGATCGTTCTCTCCACAGTAGATGACGATCTGTTTAGGATGATACGGAAAAATTATATCATTGGCATACCGGATCACATCCGGCAACGATGATCCACCAAAGCCACGGTTGACAATCGTATAACCGGGAAAATAATTTTGTACATCCGTCCATTTTGTAAAAGAAGAACTGCCTACAAAAAGTATGGCATGTTGGGGCGGCGGCTGAATACTATCTTGTTTTTTGAACGCTTGTATATCACTCCAGAAAGCCGGTTTATGATCCTGCGCGTGTAACAAGACTCCCAATAACAGCAGAAGTAAAATAGATTTTATCTTTTTCATTTTATTCTCCTCGTGGCTTATTTAACCTCTAAAATTGACGATCTTTCAGAAACACCATTTTCATTAATGGCTTCAATGACAAAATAATAAGTTTTTAATTTATCCATGGCCTTAAACCAATACTGGTTATCATCATACACC
>DASXOT010000514.1:0-1666 GCA_036494065.1 Chitinophagaceae bacterium | reverse complement strand
CGATTTTATCACGGCTCCGGTAACCCTGTAAGGAATCGGCATAAAATCTTCCAATAAATCCGGAACCGAGCATGGCAATACGAGTCATAGTTTATTTTTTTGCGGTTAATGTTTAAAATTCAAAATGAAAAATTTGGGGCGAAGAGGTTCGATCATTTTTTTCATTTTGCATTTCCAATTATTCCCTGGTGAGTTTCATATTCTCCGGATCCCAGGAAATTATTTTTTTGGTGAAATAACTTTCATTGCAAGCCAGGCAGGGAGCAGCCGCTCTGAAACCAAAAGTTGCATCCTCTACAACAGGTTTGCCTGTGCGCATCGAATCAAAGAAATTTGTAAAATGATCAAGATGGTCGCTATAGCCTTGTGGAACTTTATATTCAATGTCTGGTTTGGTGGGCTTTTTTTTATCATCATCAGAATACTTTTTATTGTATTCCTGTTCAAGTGCGGCCTGCATAGCTTTTGGATATGTAAACACTGCATCGTAACCGCCAAATCCGGGCGCTTTAGGCATAATGCTATGGTGAACGGTCAAGCCATTTCCTTTCATGTCTATCACACCTTCTTCGCCCACAAGTCTTGTGCTCTCTTGCCCGCCGGTTCCACTTACAAAATTTACCTGGAGTGTAAGTTGAAACGGAGCGTGCTCAGGCGTTTCCGGATATTCTAAAATTCCCGTCATTACATCGGGAACATCGCGTCCATCCTTCCAGTAGCAAAGTTGTCCGGATGAATATATTTTTACCGGGCCTTTTGAATCTGTGATAAAATGTGTTCCAGAGAGAAGATGTACAAAAAGATCACCCGCTACACCGGTTCCAAAATCACGATAGTTGCGCCACCAGAAAAATTCCTTTGGATCAAAGGGACGCTTGCCCATTCCTTCAACATAACGCTCCCAGTCCACGGTTTCCGTTGAAATATCATTGGGCATGGTGTACTCCCATGCACCGATAGCACTTTGCCTGTCATACACCGCATTCACCATGTTTAGTTTTCCAATCTCACCCGATTTATATAGCTCCTTTGCCTTTGCAAAAAGAATACTGCTTACACGCTGACTTCCTACCTGCATGGTCTTATTGGAACTTTTATGCGTTTCAACTACACTCATGCCTTCTTCAATTTTATGCACCATAGGTTTTTCACAGTAAACGGCTTTGCCTTTTTTGAGTGCCTCCTTTGTAATCCTTGAATGCCAGTGATCCGCCGTGGCAATGATAACGGCATCGACATCATTGCGATCGAGGACTTCATGAAAATTTTTAGTGGTAAAAATGTTATTGCCATACAACTCCTTTGCATTTTCCAATCTTCCTGAATAAAGATCACATACACCGGCCAGCTCAATGCCGGGTACCTGGAGCGCCACACTTAAGTCGCCATGACCCTGGATGCCAAAACCAATAACAGCCAACCTGATTTTATCATTGGAAGAGAATTTCCTGTCGTACCTGATAATCCGCTGTTCTGCTTTTTCCTTTGCCTCTAAATTAGCCAATGGTCCCGCAGCCGCGAGAATGCTGAAGCTGCCGATCTTTTGCAGAAATTTCCTTCGTGAAGTTTCATTTTCTTTTGACATGCAATTCGTTTTAATTATTAGGGAAAAATGGAATTTAAAAGGATTGGGACAGGAAGTTACGGAATCATCATAAAAAAAATC
>DASXOT010000513.1:0-3522 GCA_036494065.1 Chitinophagaceae bacterium | reverse complement strand
ATGAAAGCAAATATCTTTTATTTCCTTCCCGAATAGAAACTGAGACGACAATTCTGTCGCCGGACGGCAAAACAGAAATAAAGAAAGCAATCGACTATATTTATTCTTTTAATGAGACGGAAGAAATGCTTATAAATTCAGGGCTTTTAATAAAAGATATTTGGAGCATCCCCGGCAAAAAAAGATTTTCACTTGGAGAATCACGGGCATATATTGTAGCGGAAAAGGCCTAATCAAAAGATCACGATGCCATTCTTTATTGCCACCATTGCCAGGCCCACCCTACTTTTTACATCCAATTTTATGAATAGTTGATCCCGTAAGTTGTCAACAGAACGAGGATTCAGATTCATTTTCTGCGCTATTTCTTTATAGGTCAGATCGGAAGAAGTGAGCTTCAGGAACTCGAGTTCCTGCTCTGTTAACATGGTATTTTGCAATGAACTTCTTTTTTCATTGCCCGAACGAAAAAGGTTGGCCAGTTTATTCGTCGTGCTGTTGGAATAATAGTAGCCCGTATTGACGACAGAATGAATGGCAAATTTTAGCTCCGAAGGATGAATATCCTTTTTTAAAAACCCCTTTACGCCTGCCTGTAGCAATCTTATCAATGATAATTCCGAGTCATACATGGTAAGCATCAAAACGTGAACCTGCGGAAAATTTTTCTGAATGAACTTAGCCGATTCATAGCCGTCCATTTCGGGCATGTTCAGGTCAAGAATGATCACATCCGGTATTGCGCCGTTTTTCAGCGATTCAATCAATTCTTTTCCGTCGTTAGATTGATTAACGACCCTGCAATCCCCAAAATTATCGATAAGTGAAGCGAGCGCGTTTCGCAATAACACATGATCATCAGCGAGTGCGACCTTAATATAGCTATTCAGTTTTTCCATAAAATTAAGTTAGGCGGTTATACGCGTTCTGCTCAGAAATCCTTTGCAAATAGACAACAGAAGTATTATTAGAAGTAAATAGTGACAATCTACAAAGATCAAAAAAAAGGTGTGGTTTATTTTAGAGACATCCGGCGCTATTACAAAGAAAGGTATCATGAGGACTGAGTAAAAAAAAGTGCTTGTAGCAATAAAAAATGAAGAGCGTTTTAATAAATTCCGCGCATAATCTTGGATAAAGAGCTCATAGAAATATATAAGGGACATGACAGATAAGGCAATAAATTCGAAAACGTTAATGAGATATGAGTGCTGATAAATCTGATGAAGACTGTAGCCGGGAAATAATAGTCTTCCCAGGAAGGCGACTGCTATTGATAGAAAAATGATGAGGTAGGCTGCTAAAAATTGTTTAATAGGCTTTCGTCGTATAAATCGTTTGAAGAACATATAGAACACTGCAAGTTCTAATGCCTCAAAAAATGTATTGCTGACTTCCTCATAAATCTCGTCCCCCGTTTTTCCGAAAGCACCGGTTACCCAGACCACTAGCGTTGACAGGTATAGTATCCCTCCGATGAGTGCATACGCCGCGAGAACGAGTCTCATTCGCTCTTTCCTATTGAATATTAGCCCAAGTACTGAACACGACAGAAAAACCAATAGGAGAATGGGTTGCAGATAAAAACGATCTGTCAATATACCGTGCAGTCTTTTTAACGCCTGGGGGTTCATAGAAACTAAAATTAGTGTGATTAGCCGTTTCTTTTGTCGAAGAAAAAAACAATAAAAAGCAGTTTTTTTCTCATTGCAGATTTGTAGTGAATAATAATTTGTTCATAAAGATTTCAATAATACATTCCTAAAAGGTTGATGGAACTCTAATAGGGTATTGTGACCCAGACTTTTGTTCCATATCCTAGAAGGCTTTCAATAATGGTCTTTCCATTAAAAAGCAACGCTCTTTGCCGCATGTTGTTTAATCCGGCGCTAGATTCTTTATTGTCGACAACCTTGTCAAGATAAAATCCTTTACCGTTATCAGATATGCATACTTGGACATAGTCAATGTAATAATTAAGATTTAATTCAACAGCAGTAGCCTTCGAGTGCTTGATTATGTTATTAAACGCTTCCTGAATAATCCTGAAGATGATCAATTCCTTTTGTGAATCCATAAAAACGGGAGTGCCGGTTACCAAATACTTTAGCGCAAATAAATCTAGTTCCTTCAGTTTCCTCGTTTCCCGTTTTAACACCTCTAACAACCCCTGGCTCGTAATCAACTCCGAATTCATGCTTTTTGAAATATCTCTGAGATCATCAATTGCTTTACTGAGTTGTTCCAGGGTTGAATCGACCTGATTTTTGGCCTTTTCGTGGCAATCCCATTCTAGCGTATTAAGGTTTAATTTAGCTAACGTAAGGGAAAGACTGATGTTGTCGTGAATCTCCCGGGAAATATTTTGGAAAGTTTGCTCCTGGATTTCCAATTGAGTATGCAGGAGACTTTTTTCATGTTCAAACCTTAATTGTTCTATCGTCTTATTATAAGCTATTTGTTTTTTGCGGTACATGAAGACAATAGCAAAGATGAAGACTCCCATTAACAGAATAATAATGGTACTAATAAGTACAAACAAGGCCATATCGTAGTAAGGACTCTTCACTAACAATTTCCCCGGCGTTAACACAATCAATAGCAGTGATAGATATTTAAATAGATAGAGAAATATATTGAACAATTTTTAATTATCCTCAATTGGACTAACAAACGAAGAAGCTAATTAGTTATTGGGGCTTTATTTAACAAGCCAGCAAATAAGGAAGACAGAATTGCCAACAACAAAAAATGAAGGCTAAAAAATACATAGAACCTGTCCAACTCCAGGTTTAACATGTCATCAGCAACCATAAAAAATGATGTTGACAAGACAGCATAGAATAATGCACTTATAGCGACGAAAAATGAAGGCCGATGGAGCCATGCTTTTTTTGAGGGCTCATTTAATAACTCAAAGAAATAAATTAGACACATTATCATCAAATATATAAATTCGATTGCATTTACTACAACCGAATGCTCGTAAATGAATGACTTGGATGGTTTGAAAAAGCCAATTCTAAAAAAAGATAGTGACACAGAGCAGAGGATTATTGCAAATAAATTAGAAAGCACCCTGAATTTATTAAATCTGAGACAGATTTTGAAAAAATCAGTGAAATTATTTTTTTCAGCCCTGGATGTGCCATAGTGCTACGAAGGATCAGTTGACCTAATGGAAACTACAACATATTCGAGGTATCGTGATTGGAAAAAAACGTTTCAAAATTGTTTTCTTCCCTTTGAAATTAGATAATAGAGCTGTCGAGATGTAGTTAAAATTCAGCCACTAAGACTTCAGGTATGAGATTGGAAGCTAAGTTGTAATTGAAACTCTATTTAACAAACCTCTTAAAATTGAAGATAATAGGATTGCGAGGAGTAGAAAATGAAGGCCGACGAATAAATAAAAACCCTTTAGTTTAAGATTAGACATATTATCCGCAACCATAAAGAAGGATATGGACAGTACTACATAAAAAAACGCGCTAGTGACGATAAGGAAAGATGGCCGTTGCA
>DASXOT010000512.1:0-9264 GCA_036494065.1 Chitinophagaceae bacterium | reverse complement strand
TTTCATATTTCATCCACATTATTATTCCATATACGATATGCAACACCCCAAAACCTGCCCCCCAAAAATACAAGCCGTAACCAGTGTATTGTGTGTTGATCAATCCTAGAATGATCTCGAGGAAGCCAAGGTATCTAATGTCGCTTAACGTGTATTTGCTTCCATTTACCAGGGCAAGACCGTAAAAGATTAAACAGGATGGAGCCACAAAACGCCATTCGCTGTACCGAAGCATGGCCAGAATAAACAAACCGCCCGAAACGAGTGGTATCAAAATATTCCACATCAACTTCCGCGCTGTCCGATCCCAGATCGGTAAGTGATTTTGCCGGGCCCTTCTCCAGGTAAAAGTATACGAGGCAATCAAAGCAGCGGAGAGAACGATAGCCGCAACGATGATAAGTTTAGATTTTAAATCCATGAAACTTTCATCGGTATACCCCTTCTGGTTGTAGTCCTGGTAATATTTCAACAGAATGGTATGTGCGATGTATGCGCCAATCAAGGCACAAAGACCAGCCGCAATGCCGCTTAGTCCGCTCAGAGAAATAAACCGTGAAGATCGTTCCATGATTCGCCTGATATCACTGATCTCACGAAGAGATTCTGTTGGATTTTGATCGCTCATAAAAAGCACTTTGTAATTCAAAGTAATAGTGATTTTTTCGTTTTTCAAAATTTTTTACAAGTTATTTGCCATTTGACGTCTAATAAACTGAAGGACTCACCCCTTCCTTCTTTATTTTTGCCCTGAGTATGAGAAGATTGGAATTATTTCTGACCCTTGGCATTATTCTTCTGGCGTTCAATGCCCATGCCCAGCGGAAAATCATTTCGGGACAGATAAAGGATTTTCATAGCGATGAACCTGTCCCATTTGCATCCGTGTATTTCAAGGGCACCACGACCGGCATGCTTTCCGATTCAGCGGGCGGTTTTCTTTTTTCACTCAGTCACTGGCCTTCCGATACAATCGAAATAACATGTGTGGGCTACCAGCCTTATGAATTGTATATCGATCCTTCAAAGGATTCTTTAACTGTAATGATAAGCATGGAGAGAGGTACATTTACTGAAGGAGTAAAAGTGAAGGTTAGAGTAAATAAGGGGCTGCTTGTCTGGAGAAAAGTTGTTAAAAATAAACCCAGGAATGACCGGTACCGCTTTGACAACTTTTCTTATGAATTGTATAATAAGCTCGAGATAGACCTTAAAAATTTAAACTTCAAAGGACTTTCGAAGCTGAGGCCGTTAAAACCGGTAACCAATCTTATTAATAGCAATATAGATTCGACTGAAATGCCGCCAGTGCTTCCCACTTATCTCACAGAGGCATTGTCGGATTATTATTATCAAAAAAAACCGCAGAGAAGAAGAGAAGTGATCAGGGCTGCGAGCACCAATGGGGTAGATAATGAAAGCATTATCAAATTCCTGGGGGGCATGGATCAGAATATAGATGTCTATGACAACTTCATCCCCATTTTTGATAAATTATTTGTAAGCCCAGCCAGCGATAATGGGGATGCTTATTATGATTACCGTGTTACAGATACGCAGTTTGTTAATCATCGTAAATTTTATCACCTAGTATTTGCTCCCAAGCACCGCGGTGAAAATTGTTTTGAAGGAGATTGCTGGGTCAATGATACCACGTTTGCTGTTCAGAAAATGAATTTGCGTCTTGGTAAGGATGCAAATGTAAATTTCCTTGAAAGGCTAAGTCTTATCCAGGAATATAAGCTGATCAACGACACTACCTGGTTTTTATCGCGCGACAAATTTGTGGCGGATCTGGCGCCATTCGGCAAAGAATCGTTTGCATTTGTTGGACGAAAAACGACCACTTATCAGAATGTAGTGATCAACGACACCTCTGTTACAAAAGAAGTAGCGAAAAACAGACTGCAGGAGGAAGTTATAACGCTTAAAGGCGCATCTACAAAGGACAGGGAGTACTGGAACGCCTCCCGGCCTGATACGCTGAGCAAAAGTGAAAAGGCGATTGTAAAAATGATCGATACACTAATGAACGCGCCAGTATTCAAGCGGTTTACGAACACAATTAATTTCATTGGCACGGGCTATCTGAACGTTGGCAATTTTCAATTGGGACCCTGGTATAATGCGTACACGTATAATCTGTGGGAACGATCGAGAGTTCGGTTTGACTTGGGCACTAATTATAAATTTAATCGCAAAATTTGGTTGCATGGCTACCTGGCATATGGCTTTGGTGATAAGAAATATAAAGGCCAGGCGGAAATATTTTATTTGCCGCAAAAAAACCCACGCATGTATTTCGATGCCTATTATATAAACGACCTGGACTTTGGCCAGAACTACTATGGCGAGGTTACCTCAGACAATATTTTTGCCCTGGCTATTCGGAAAAACAACATTCCAATAAAATATATGAATATTGATGAAAAGCATTTTGAGTTTTTCAGGGAAACTCATTCAGGCTTTTCTGTTTCAACTTCAGCAATCAATAAATCGTACACGCCTCTGCAAAATTTACCTCCCAAAGATTCTTTTGTTGTCAAAGGTCCCGGGAATCCACTCACCACTTTCCAGGTGGGAATAAAACTGCGTTTTGCGTATTTGGAGAAATTTTTGGAAACCAATTTTTTCCGGTCAAGCCTGGGAAGCCCTTATCCAATCACGGAAGTGACTTTCAGTCATGGAATTTCGGGTGTTTTAAAAAGCAGTTACAACTACAATAAAGTATCGGCGAGCGTTTATGATTATTTTAAAGTACCGCCGTATGGAAGTCTTTACTTCAATGTATTTGGTGGTCGAACATTTGGCACGCTCCCTTACGTTTTCCTGGATATTCAGCCGGGAAACGAATTGTACTATTACGACAAGTATGCTTTTAACATGATGAATAAATATGAGTTCATCACGGATCGCTACCTGGGTATAAACCTGGAACATAATTTTGGCAATGGTATTTTCCGGTTGATACCAAAATTGAAGTTTCGACAGTTCTGGACGGCCAAAGTACTATGGGGAAGCCTTAGCAAAGAAAATCAGGCACTCAATTTTTTACCGGGAAGTAACTTTCAATCGTTAAATGGTCGTACATATATGGAGCTGGGTACTGGTATTGATAATATTCTTCACCTGCTTCGCATCGATTTTATATGGCGCGTATTTCCTGCCACACTGGATAAAAAAGGGGATCATCCTTTTGGAGTTTTTGGAAGTTTCAATCTTAGTTTCTAGCGAAATGCTAGTCGTGAATTGTCAATGGTCAATTGTGAATGGTCAGTAGTCATTTCGTTATTGCGAGAATACAAGTCGGCGGTCACGGTCAACAGTCCACAGTAAGAAATATGTTGGCTATGGACCGACGACTCACGTCTAACCAATGACTCCGAACTCCCGGCTAAGAACTTTTGACTCGGGTTTTTGAAACGATCAGATCCACGATTTCATCGGGACTTTTTGAAATATCGATCGTGATAGCGTTAGCGGGTATTTCAAGCGTTTCAAATTGGGAGGCTAGCATTTTGGATTTCATGTAATGTCCCCTTCTTTCTTCCATTCGTTTTTCAATAGCGGCATAACTCCCTTGTAAGAAAACCCAATATAAAGGAACCGTAATGCCGGCTGATAAAATAGTCCTGTATTTTTCCTTTAGTGCCGAGCACGCAATGATAGCTCCATTTTTTTTCATTTGCTCTTTGGCCAATTCGTTTATTCGTGTTAGCCAACCCGCCCTGTCCTCATCGGTTAGTGGATGACCCGCTCTCATTTTCTCTTTATTCGCCTCGGAATGAAAATCGTCTCCATCAAAAAAAGGGATGCCGGTACTTTGCGATAATTTTTTTCCGATCGTTGTTTTTCCAGAACCGGAAACTCCCATGATATAGATGATTTTGCTGATCACGTACATTAGCTGCAAAGGTATCATAAGAAGCAGGCAGTTAATGCATCTCCATTTTTCTTTACGGGTTTATTGGAAACGTCAAGATGATTTCTATAAATTATTTACCTTCCTTTAACTTTTAAATTTGATTGCATGTCTTCTCATTACATTCTAGCGCTCGACCAGGGTACTACCAGTAGTCGCAGTATGGTATTTGATCAACATAGAAATGTGGTCAGCCTTGCACAAAAAGAATTCAAACAAATGTTTCCTCAACCTGGCTGGGTAGAGCATGATGCAGAAGAGATATGGAGCACTCAATTTGGCACTATGGCGGAGGCAGTAGCCAAAGCCAATATCAAGATGAAACAAATCGTTGGCATTGGCATTACTAATCAGCGCGAAACAACTGTAGTGTGGGACCGGGCCACTAGTCGCCCTATTTGTAATGCTATCGTATGGCAGGATAGAAGAACCGCTTCATTTTGTGATGAATTAAAAGCGGCCGGTTTAAGTGATCTGATCAAACAAAAAACGGGTTTGGTGATCGATGCTTATTTTTCAGCGAGCAAACTGAAATGGATCCTCGAAAATGTGGCGGGTGCCAGGGAAAAAGCAGAAAAAGGTGATCTTGCTTTCGGTACGATAGATTCATGGCTGGTGTGGAAGATGACTGGAGGAGAGGCTCACGTGACCGACGTTTCAAATGCATCACGCACCATGTTGCTGAATATTCACACAGGCGAATGGGATGATGAATTGCTGAAGATCTTTTCGGTTCCGCATTCCATGCTTCCCGAAGTAAAACCATCGAGCAAAATTTACGGTGTTACGGGCAATATAATTCCGGATTCTCATTTACCGATTGGTGGCATTGCCGGTGATCAACAAGCCGCTTTGTTTGGTCAGATGTGCACGAAACCCGGCATGGTGAAAAATACATACGGCACCGGGTGCTTTATGTTGATGAACACGGGTACTAAAGCAATCACATCAAAAAATAACCTGCTCACAACTATCGCCTGGAAGATCGGGGATCAAATGGAATATGCTCTTGAAGGTTCTGTATTTATTGCCGGTGCCGTGGTTCAATGGCTTCGTGACGAATTGAAAATTATCCGGACATCGAAAGAAGCGGAAAACCTGGCGGCCACGGTTTCAGATACCGGCGGCGTATATCTTGTTCCCGCATTTGCGGGAATGGGTGCACCTCATTGGAATCAACATGCCAGAGGCAGTTTATTTGGACTTACGCGCGGTAGCAGTCATGCACATATTGCAAAGGCTGCCCTTGATAGTATTGCCTATCAAACCTATGATGTATTAAAAGCTATGGAGGCAGATGCAGAAATTAATATCGCAGAACTGCGGGTTGATGGTGGCGCAACCATCAACGATGCGCTTATGCAATTTCAATCGGACATCCTCCATTGCAAAGTGGTGCGACCTGTTATCACGGAGACAACCGCCCTCGGAGCAGCCTATCTTGCGGGATTAGCAGTTGGTTATTGGAAAAATATCAACGACATACAACAACAATGGCAGGTGGATAAGACATTTTCTCCTCATATGGAAATGGCAAAAGCCCATCAATTGCTGGACGGATGGCAACGGGCGGTGAAAGCCTCCATCGCATGGGCCTCGGAGCGTAGATGACAGATGGTAACTGAAAAATGATAGTTGAGTTCAATTATTAATCATCATCTTTCAGTTACCATCTGTCCACTTTTATCTATTATCTATATGCTCAATTATATGCTACTGATTTTTTCGCCTTCATTGAATAGAATAAATTCATAAGGTTTATGAATTGCTTCAGGCTATTTTCATTTTTATCTGAAAGAATCAGCTCAAAATTGCTCGACACGGAATGATTTTCATAGTGGCCACCATAACTTACCAATTTATCGAACATTCCGAATATATCAGCAGCCTGTTTTGTTTCTTCTTCTGATTTGTTCTTTGACGCTGATTGCAGTATAAATCCAAAAATCGTCCGTAACTCAATCACCATTGCGAAAGGGTTATTCTTGTATGGTTCGACGATTTTTTCCATGTCCTCGTTATTTCCCGGCGATGACATGAAGTTTTGTGCCGCGACGGGTGAAAGTGAGACAACAAATATTGAGTCGTTGGAAAGTATAGCTGGCTTGGGCTTTGGCTTCTTCGAAGGATTAGCTTTAGTAGAATCCTTTTGTTTCTCCTGTAGCAAGGCGTTAAGTGATTCAAATTTTTCCTGGTTGTTTATGCCTCCTGTTAAAAATACTTCAATACCACCCATCGCTTTTGTGGTTGAATCATCGTCAGCGATCTCTGTTTTTAACACAGCCAATGTTATATCTCCTTTTATTGACGATAATATGTCTTCTATTTTCTCCTTTTGTTTTCCAAAACTATCGACGATTGCATTGCCTGCCGATTTTGCGAGGTTTTCCATTATCATTTGTGGAGAAATATTGAAGGAGAAAAGAAAAATGGGATGGGCGTTCGGCAATTTCTTTATCAACTCTGTGTTAATATTTTTGGCTGGATTTTTTTCATAATTCGCAACCATCGAATCAGGAATATATTGCTTCATGTGTACGACCATTTTCCCATTCTCGAAATTGATTATGGCAGAAGTAGCATTTCCCTTTCGCTTTAGGTTGCTATTGAGCATTCCGAGAAACGGCGGAATTTTTGCTTTTTTCTGAAATTGTTGTTGCGCTTGTGCAGCATTGTCTGTCCACAAAAGCATATCGCCTTGTTCATTCAATAGCGACACAGCTTGAGGATTATTGAAAGGAGCCGGACGTTTAGTTAAAAGCAATTTGCATTCTTCTGTAAGCTCTTTTTTTCGTTCGAGATAAGCAGAAGCTTTCGCTTTCGGATTCAGGCCCACAGTATCTTTTTTGGAGGGCTGCCTGATAAAAACAATAATCTCATTATTCCAACCGACAACTGTATTACTATCGACCAAAATATTACCATTTCCCGTCTTCGTCACTTTTAACCGGGGGTGCAGGTCTTTCATCATGGCCGCAAACTGCGCTGTATCTTTTGGAATTGCATATAGTAAACTCTCTTGCTCTTTGCCATCCATGTTTCGCGATACCAGGTATAATCCCTGAAACAGATCAAGTCCGGTACGTGCAGGGTTACTTAAATACTCCTTCCCTTTTTCGGGCATTCCCTTCATTCCATCGTTAAACATTTTGTATTTTGAAAGTTCACCCCAATTTATCTTTAGCCCGATACTAACCAGGTTTGTTTTCATTATCATCTGGGCATCTGAAGGCAAGTAATTCAAAACGGGATTAGCTTGCGAAAAAATACATGAGCTTGCAAAGAGGATTGGCAGTAATGCAGTTATTGGTTTAACGATTTTCATTGTTGTAGTTTAGAGTTTAAGAAAGGCCTCTTACTTAGTTTTGGTTCCTAAATTAAGGGCGCAAAACTAACAAAACAAAATTCAACCTTTTATGAGAGATAAATTTGGTATTGGCAATTTTAATTAAAAAAAATGCTGACTTGAAACGTGCTGAGATGATACAGAGGCTGCAATCCGATCCCGAATGGGATGTTTGTATCATTGGCGGCGGTGCAACTGGCCTTGGCATTGCTGTAGATGCGGCGTCCAGGGGACTAAAGACATTGTTGGTCGAAAAATTCGATTTTGCAAAAGGTACTTCATCAAAAAGTACCAAACTGGTACATGGCGGGGTCCGTTATCTCCAGCAGGGAAACATCAAGTTGGTGATGGAGGCTTTGAAAGAGCGGGGATTACTTCTAAAAAATGCTCCTCACCTGGTAAAGAACCAGGCATTCATTGTTCCTAATTACAAATGGTGGGAAGGCCCTTATTATGGAATTGGACTGAAAGTTTATGATTGGATGGCTGGCAGCCTGGGCTTTGGCCCATCACAATTTTTATCAAAAGAAGAAACGCTATCGTTGGCGCCCACACTTGATGCCGAAGGGTTGCGGGGTGGAGTAATATATCATGACGGCCAATTCGATGATGCCAGACTTGCTATTCACCTGGCAATGACGGCTGCCGATTACGGCGCGGCTGTAGTCAATTATATGAGTGTAGAAGGATTATTGAAGGCTAATCAAAAAGTTTGCGGTGTTGTATTAAAAGACACATTGCCCAATGCTCAAACCACGACATATGAGATAAAGGCACGAGCAGTGATCAACGCCACGGGAGTATTTACGGATTCGATCCTGAAAATGGATGATGCAAAAGCTGCCGGCCTCGTTACCATAAGCCAGGGCATTCATATTGTTCTTGACAGGGAATTTCTTCCTTCGGAAACTGCGATCATGATCCCGAGGACAGATGATAAGCGCGTGTTGTTTGCCGTTCCCTGGCATCATAAAATTGTAGTAGGTACAACGGATACGCCGGTCAAGGATGCATCTGCTGAACCGGTTGCGATGGAAGATGAAATTGAATTCATTCTTCATCACATTCAAAAATATTTGACCAAAGATCCCGATCGTTCAAACATCCGCAGCGTATTTGCAGGTTTAAGACCATTGGTAAAAGCACATTCTAGGAATACAGCGGCGTTGTCACGAGATCATCATATTACAATCTCTGACTCGGAATTGATAACGGTTACTGGCGGCAAATGGACCACCTATCGAAAAATGGCCGAGGATGTTTTGGAAATTGCTATTGCAAAGGCAGGATTGAAAGAGAGTGAATGCAAAACAAAAGACCTTCCGATTCATGGTTATAGGCAAGGAACTCGTTTCGATGATCCTCTCTACTATTATGGGTCTGATGAAAGGGAAATTCAGTCGATCATTGATGCTGACAAATTGCTTGGCGAACAAATTCATCCATCATTTCCCTTCCTCAAGGCAGAAATTACCTGGGCTGTAAGAAGTGAAATGTGCATGCAGGTGGAAGACTTTTTATCCAGGAGAACGAGAGCTTTATTGCTGGACGCCCGATCTGCTATAGAGTCGGCACCAGTCGTTGCTTTGGCTATGGCAAAGGAAATGGAAAAAGATGCAGACTGGGTGAATGAGCAGATTGTTTCATTCAACGCAATTGCAAAAAATTATTTACCGGGTAACTATTAATTCTTAATTTTTAGCCCTCAATACTAACTGCTATGTCCTCATTTTTGGGTGAATTCGTAGGAACTACTTTGCTTATTATTCTCGGCGATGGAGTTGTAGCCAATGTTGTTCTCAACAAAACCAAAGGGAATAACAGCGGCTGGATCGTTATTACATTTGGGTGGGCAATGGCGGTTTTTGTGGGTGTATACGCATCTACGCACCTTGGCGGCAGCGGACATTTGAATCCTGCGGTAACGCTTGCTTTCGCGGCCTTCGGTGACTTTGGCTGGAATAGTGTTCTTCCTTATATCGCAGCACAATTTGCC